>CAKZJM010000346.1 GCA_936943315.1 uncultured Methylophilus sp.
TGGTCGGCGGCGTGCTGGCAACAGCAGGCGGGCTATTGTTCTGTGGTGAAGGTGACGGTAAATTTGCGGCCTATGACAGCCAGACTGGCCAATTACTCTGGCAATACCAATCAGAATATGGCGTAAATGCCCCCCCAATCACTTATCAAATCAATGGCGAGCAATATATTGCTGTCGCCAGTGGCGGCAACTCACTCTTCGGCTTCAAGCAGGGTGACCGCATATTAACGTTTAAATTGCCTTCGGGTCGCCCAAGTAATAATTAGCGTGTATAAATTAGATTGATTTATATGCATTTGTTTATTTGCAAATTCATATCATTTTCTTTGCAAAAACAGATTGTTACGTTTACATCATGTAGCGACTTTCGTTAAAATGCCAATGGCTTTGGAGAGTCATGTTGGTAATCATAAAAAATTAAAGTCATTGATTAGTCCATTCGTACTATTGAGTATTAAATGGTTGTCATAAATAATGGCTACAGTGTTCTAGTTTATTTACGGAGAGAAGTAATGTTACAAACTTTGAAAAAGCTCGCAATCGCTGGTGTTTTTGGCATTGCATCCATGTCTGCAGCGCAAGCGCAGAGTTTTGGTCCTTATACCACCAGTCAAAACCTTGATTTCGCTCGCTTAATCGCGGACGCTGACTTCACCAAAACAACTGGCCCATTGGCAACAAGAGGCGCCTATTTTGATGACGTATATGAAATCAATCTGACACAGGTATCAGATTTCTCATATAGCATTTCAGAAATCACTACTGGCAACAACGCTCAATACGATGTGACATTCTTGAATTTCGGTCTGTTCGATGTAAACGGCGATGCAGTCACTACACTGACCAACCTGGCTGCAGGTACATACTTCCTGAATGCTTCAGGCAAACTGGCTGGTTCTCTGGGTGGTGATTTCAATGTGAGTTTTAACATCACTCCATTGGCAACCGTACCAGAAGCTGACACCTATGCATTAATGCTGGCAGGTTTAGGCTTGATGGGTTTTGTTAGCCGCCGCAAAGCTAAATAAATTCACGCAAAGTGAAATAGATTCATTAGCGCAATAAAAAGGGCTCTTAGAGCCCTTTTTTATTTTTACGGAGCAACTCTTTCGGGGATTGATAAGCGGCTGAATGATTTAAATCGCGATCGCCGGGAATCTGATGTAAGGTTATTCGGTCATATCCGACAAACAGTCAAGACACATGACCAGACAGGAAATCTTATGTTATTGGATAACAATCGCCGTAATCCCAGTGGAATATTGCCATCAGAAATCACCCCGCAAGAAGTATTTGAGCAACGACGTACAGTGCTCAAATTGGCAGGGGTCGCCGCAGCCAATCTTTTATTACCCACATCAGCTCAAGCAGCACAAACGCTTGATTTCCAGAAATCCGTTTATGGCAAAGAAGAAAAACTGACCAGTTTTGAAGACGTGACCGGCTATAACAATTATTACGAATTCGGTACGGGTAAAGAAGATCCTGCGCGCGAAGCGGTGTTGTTCAAGCCATCCCCATGGTCGATTAAGATTGAAGGTGCGGTCAAGCAAGCCAAATCGCTGAGTATTGAGCAGCTCATCAAACTGGCGCCGCTTGAAGAGCGGATTTACCGCATGCGTTGTGTGGAAGGCTGGTCTATGGTGATTCCATGGATTGGTTTGCCACTGAAAGCCTTGATAGACTGGGCACAGCCTACAGGAAACGCCAAATATATTGAATTCATCTCCTATAACGATCCGCGGCATATGCCTGGTGCACGCATCCCCGTGCTCGATTGGCCTTATATTGAAGGGTTGCGTATGGATGAGGCGATGCAGCCGCTCACCATCCTTGCGGTTGGGTTGTATGGCAAAGTGCTGCCTAACCAGAATGGTGCACCGGTGCGACTGGTGGTGCCGTGGAAATACGGATTTAAAGGCGCCAAGGCCATCAGCACCATCCGTTTTGTAGAGCAGATGCCTAATACCACCTGGATGAAGGCCAGCCCGCGTGAATATGGTTTTTATGCCAATGTAAATCCGCTGGTTGATCACCCTCGCTGGACACAATCTTCAGAAAAACGCATAGGCGCGGGCGTATTTGCCGGGCGTGTGAAAACCCGCATGTTTAACGGTTACGATGAAGTGGGGCAGTTGTATGCGGGTATGGATTTGAAGAAAAGCTTCTAACTGCCATGCTCACTTTATTTTTACGTAGGTTTCCCATACAAAAACCTGCCAATGCGATCCGTGCCTTGAAGGGGGCGATTTGGGTCGGCGCAAGTTTACCAATCGTCCGCCTGCTTTACCTTGGCCTGACAGATGACTTAGGCGCAAATCCGGTCGAATTTATTGAGCGCTCTACCGGCACATGGGCGTTGGTATTTTTATTGTTATCGCTCAGTGTCACCCCATTAAGAAACCTCACCCAGTGGGCGTGGCTGATCGCCGTACGTCGTTTACTCGGCTTGTGGATGTTTGCTTATGCTTGCCTGCACGTGCTGAGTTATGTCTGGCTAGATTACCAGTTCGACTGGACAGACATCGTCAAAGACATCCTCAAGCATCCTTATGTGTTGGTTGGCGCGGCAGCGTTGCTATTGACACTGCCCTTGGCCGCGACTTCAAATCAAAAAGCGATCAGGCTGCTGAAACAACGCTGGAAAAGCCTGCATAGATTGGCCTATGTGATTGGGGTGCTCGTCTTGTTGCATTACTGGTGGCTGGTTAAAAAGGATGTGACAGAACCGGTGATATACAGCATGGTTTTTGCAGGATTAATGCTGGCAAGATGGCCCTGGAAAGGTCGTCCAGCATCATGATGGTCGTCCAGAATCTCGCCTGTTTTAACAAACGACTCATCGAACTTGTCACATCTTTGTGACGATTCACCATGACAGTTGTTAATGTCTAGCCTGGAGCCGCCGTTTGTCTTGACATCATATTGCTTTTTAGACACATTACTAAAAACATAAAGGGAGCCATCTAAATGGACTCCTACCTAAAACTCTTCGGGGGTGTAGCATCTTAACAACCGGCAGGCAGGGGTCGGCAGTTTTTGATTTTGCACTGCGGTTGTGAAAGTATGCGATGTCTATCATAAATCTCGTGCCAAGTGCATTTGCCTTGGGCAATGCTGCCTTGAACGCTTCATTTGAACAATGGCGCTCACTTGTTGATTCTTCCGGTTTTTATATTGCAGCAGAAACAGATGGCACGGGCAATTGCCACGCTTTGCTTGCCAGTGTGCCGAGCTCATCCGCTTGTGACCTATGGGCTTGCTTGCCCCTGATCTCACACGATCCGATCAAGGCAATATTAACCCAGCCCACCCCAGAGATCACGCAGCGCACGATACGTGTGGCGTGTCACGATCGCCAGGAGCGCTGGCTCGAGTGCTCTGTACATTATTTCAACCTAGCCAGCGGCGAGCCACGCAGCCTGGTGTTGATTCATGAAAGCACACACGACGCCCAATCCATCATAGCGTTCCAGCAGGAAAAGTTACGCGCCGTCGCGTATGAGCGCATTAAATTTGCCATCCTTGAGCTGATCCTGAAAGAGCAGGATGCATTACGCATCCTGGAAAAAATTGTGCATGATATAGAAAGCATGCAAACAGACGTTTATTGCGCCATTGTGCTGACCAGAAACCTGGGCAAGCTGGTGCAAACAGTCATCGCGCCCACATTGCCGCAAGCCATGTTGCAAACCTTACGCCAGTTACAGCTTGAGGCAGGCAATGGTTCGCTGGCGACGTCTATTGCCACCAGGCAGCGCGTGATTGTAGAAAACGTCATGACCCACCCTTACTGGCTCAACCACCGTGAGGCGGCCATCGCTTCTGGCATACAGGCGGGCTGGTCTGAGCCTATTCTCAGCGCCGAAGGAGAAGTGCTGGGGGCGTTTGCCATGTACTACCCTCAACCGCAAACGCCAAATGCGTTTGAGCAGTCGATGATAGAGCAGGCGGCCAAGCTGGTGAGCATTGTGGTAGACCGCCACTTATCTCAAGAATCCATCCAAAGCCTGGCCTACCATGAGCCTGTCACTGGCTTACCTAACCGCAGAAAAGTGTATGAAGTGATGCATCAGCTGCGTAAAGAATCCATAGAAGACAGCCATTGGGGCATCATTTATATCGATCTGGATCATTTCAAATGGATTAATGAAGCACACGGCCATACAGCCGGTAACCATGTATTGCAGCAAGTCGCCGAACGTTTGCAGAAAGCTGGAGAACCTCACTTCATCGCCTGTATGGGCGGCGATGAGTTTGTAGTCCTTGTTTCAGGCCTGGAGGCGCATCCCGACGAAGCCACACAATATATGTGGAATATGCAGCGCAAATTGCAAAAAGCGTTTCAGCGCCCGTTTAAGGTGGGCTCGCAAAAGTTGTCGATGACGGCGAGCATGGGATTATGCAGTGTTAACGAGACTGGCCCCGGCGAGACTGACTATGTCAAGGCGGCCGACATTGCCATGCACAAGGCTAAGCAAGCAGGGCGTAACCAAGCCTGCGCCTATGCGCCTGGCATGCAAACCGAGATTGCTACCCAGGTCATGCTGGAGGCGGACTTGCGAGAAGCCACCGCACAGCAGCAATTGCGTTTACATTATCAAGTACAGGTGGATCACACAGGCCGCCCCTTTGGCGCAGAGGTCTTGCTCAGGTGGCAACATCCGCAACGCGGATTGATTTCGCCTTTAGAGTTTATTTCGGTGGCCGAAAGCAGTGGCCTGATTGTCGAAATGGGTAGCTGGGTGCTTGACCAGGCCTGTGCGCAAATTGCGCGCTGGCAGCAATCGCCCAAAACCCGGGAGCTCAGCCTATCGGTGAATATCAGTGCGCGCCAGTTCCGTCAGGCTGATTTTGTAGCCATGGTCAAAGGCTGTCTACAACGTCACCAGATTAATCCCAATGCCTTGCGACTGGAGCTGACTGAAAGCCTGTTGCTGGAGAACGTGGACGATGCGGTGCTGATTATGGAAGAACTGAGCCAGCTCGGCATCCAATTTTCGTTAGACGATTTTGGAACAGGTTATTCTTCGCTGCAATACCTTAAAAAGCTACCGCTTTACCAGCTCAAAATCGACCGTTCGTTTGTGAATGATATTGTCACTGACAGCCATGACCGAACCATTGTGCGTACGATTATTGCCATGGCGCAAAGCATGTATCTCAACGTGATTGCAGAAGGGGTGGAAACCCCGGCACAATTAGAGTTGTTATTGAACAATGGTTGCCGCCGCTATCAAGGCTTTTTGTTCGGCAAACCCATGCCGATTGAAGCCTTTAATGACTGGCTGGTGGCGCAACTGCCTTAATGGCCGTGGGCGGTACGGCTTGAGCGTCGGCCGCAGGCAAAGCTGGTGGCGGTTCAACGACCCCAGGCGGTATCTCTTGCCGGTTTGCAATATTGCTAGTCTGCTGGGCGCTGCTCTCCGCAGTTAACACCCGTAGCGTGATGCGCGTATTCAGCGCTTGAGCAAACTCGTTTTCGCTACTCGATATTGGCCTGGTTTCTGCCATGCCAACAGCAGATAACCACTTGCTGGCGATGCCTTGCGCGGCCAGGCTGGCCGTAACACGCGCTGCTTGCGCTGCCGTCAGCTCCCAGCGTTTGGTTTCTGCCTCTGCATCACCGTTAAACAAATGCCTGTCGCAATGACCTTCCACCTGTATGGTGCGATATTCATTTTTCAATTGGGCGGCGGCGGCATTCAATACAGTGAGCGCTTGTGCGCTATATGAAGTTTGCAGGTGGTTAAATAGCAGGCCACTCTGAATATCGACTTCTATCCCCAGGTCAGACTGATAAACGTTAATCAACTTCTGCTCAATCCAGGGCGTCAAGGCATTGGCCAGCTGCACGCCAATCGCATGCACTTTTTCCTGATCACGCTGCTTTTTTTCCTGGTATAAATAACTCAAGGGGAGCGGCTTGAGCACTGAGCTTTGATTTTGCAGGCTGGTTTGTGTTTGGGCGTCCAGCGTAGTGACTTGCCCGGGCTTGCCCTGAAAAGCAGTCACCACCGCATTAGAAAGTGCGCGGTATTTATTCAGGTTAATGGTCGAGGTGGCATACATCACCACAAAAAAAGCAAACAGCAGGGTGATAAAGTCTGCATAAGAGATCAGCCAGCGCTCGTGGCTTTCCTCATCATCGTCCCATTGCTTGCGTCTATACATTATGATTGCCGCAGGTGCAGGTAAGACTCAAGGCGCTCACTCACCAGTTTAGGGTTATCGCCCCGGGCAATTGAAACCCAGGCATTGAGCAGCATTTCCCGGCGCGACATTTCGTGCTGGATATGGCCTTTGAGTTTGTTTGAAATCGGCAGAAAGACCAAGTTGGCCAGCGCCACCCCGTAAATGGTCGCGACAAAGGCCACGGCAATGCCGCTACCAATTTTTGCCGGGTCAGACAGGTTTTCCATGACGTGAATCAGCCCTAACACCGCCCCAAGAATACCGACAGTCGGCGCATAGCCGCCCGCAGCAGACCAGATTTTGGCTGATTCGCGTTCCTGTAATTCATAGTAATACATATCAATGGCGCAGACTTCGCGGATACGGTCGGCAGGAGTGCCATCGACCAGTAATTGCAGGCCTTTACGGACAAAAGGGTCTTGCTCGCGCTTGATATAGGGTTCTAGCGATAAAACGCTTTCTTTACGCGCTTGCTGGCTCCATTGATTAATTTTAATGGCGAGTTTTTTTCTGTCGTCTAAAGGATGCACAATCACCAGACGCAGCATGCGTATGCCCTTGATAAACAGTTTGAGCTCGGTTTGCAGCAAGACGGCACCCGTGGTGCCCAGCATGACGACGGCGAACGCCGCAGGCTGCATCAGAGAATTAAGATGACCGCCATCAATGGCTTGCCCCAGCACCAGACCGGCGAGGGCAATCACGAGGCCGGCCAGGCTACCCCAATCCATCAGGAAACTCCGGTCCAGGCCCTGTCACGCATGGAGGCACGCAAACGCGCCACTGCCTGGCTGTGTAGCTGGCAGACGCGAGATTCAGAGACGTTCATGATCGCGCCGATTTCTTTCAGGTTGAGTTCTTGCTCGTAATACAAACCCATCAGCATTTTTTCGCGATCAGGCAAATGTTCAATCGAATCAATCAACGCCTCGCGGAAGTCGCTTTCTAACAAAGCCTTCACGGGATCGCTGCTATCGTCATCCACATAACGGTCGAGGAAATGCTCACCGCCATCATCATCCTGAAAATCTTCATAGTAAATCAGCTGGTGACCCTGGCAGTCACTCAACACATCATAGTAATCTTCCAGGCTGAAGTTCATGTGTTTGGCGATTTCGGATTCGGTCGGTGGGCGGCCTAATTTTTGTTCAAGCTGCTGAACGGCCACTTCAATGTCGCGCATGTTTTTACGGATGCCGCGTGGCAACCAGTCGGCGCCGCGCAACTCATCCAGCATGGCACCACGCACACGCTGTGAAGCATACGTTTCAAACTGCGCACCGTGCGTATCTTCATAACGCTGAATGGCATCCATCAGGCCGATCATGCCAGCCTGCACCAAATCATCGAGTTCAACACAAGAGGGCAGCTTGGCTTTTAACTGGTAAGCCATTTTCTTCACCAGGCCGCTATGCTGCTTGAGCATCTGGTCTGTGTTGTTAGTCGTGCCTTTAGCGGTATACATGTTTTTCCTCTTCTACATTAGGCAACTGCCAGTGATGGCGTAGTGATGCGTTGCTTTTCGAGACGATGTGCCACTGATTTGAAAGCCAATGTGGTCGGGTTGTGTTTGGGTAGCTCAGGCTTCACATGACGCGCAGCCGTCGCCACAGGCAACGGTTGCTCTGCCGGAATGGCACCGAGAAACGTCAGCGTGACCCCGAGAAACTGTTTGCAAACCTGATTCAAACGCATAAAGTATTGTTGACCCTGATCCTGATTGGCGCCAGTGACCACAATACCCAATGGCAACTGTCCATACTGCTGGCTGATGTGCTTAATGGTCACATACGCCGCTTTGATGGCGGTGTCGCTCCTGTCCATTTGAATCACTAGCTCATGTTCGGCACTCACCGGCAAGGCCAGGTGATGCTCTTGTGCATCTAGCTGTGTTTCCATCAAGACAGTATCGTAGTCATACGCAAGTTGTCTCACTATACCGTCAAGCTGCGTTTTTAAATCTTGAGATAAAGGCGAGGTTAACAGGTCATTTTCGGCCAAACAGCACAGGTCATAGCCTTGCGGATGTCTGGTAATCGCGCGTTTGGTGGAATGGTTATTAGCGACAATCTGCTGCAGGGAATGCGCGACGGTGGGCTGGCGATGGCCGTGAATCAACAGGAATCGTTGTTCAGGGCCTAACAGACTCAGCGCCAGGTTATTCATCCACGGTGTCACTGGCTGGCCATTGGCGCCAATCACGCTAATCATGCGCGCGGTAGTCTTGGCCATGATACGGCGCAAGCCATCCGCCTGGTCACGGTAATTAAACATGCTGTTGCTCCTGTCCGTTGGCTTGCATCATGCTTGAGATGACCAAAGGCAATTCTTCATCCAGATATTGATAGGGCAGGCTGGCCTGGTGCGGCGTCAATACTCGTTCAACCAGGGCTTGCTTGTTCGCCACTTCAATATCTTCAGGGACACGTTGACCGCTGGTGGTATAAAACAGGCGCATGCGTTCGCGGATCAGCACATCCATCACATTACCGATGGCCGCAGCTTCGTCCAGTTTGGTGACGATACACCCGGCAATGTCATGCTTCTTGTAGCTACGCATCACGTCCGTCAAGGTGTCACCGGTCGAGGTGGCATTCAGGCACAACAATTTCTGGATCGGGCTATCTGCACGGTTCAACATCGCCAGTTGCTCAGTCACGGCCTGGTCACGCTGGCTAACGCCTACGGTGTCTACCAGGATCATGTGTTTGTTCTTGAGCTCGTTCAGGGCAATCTTCAGATCTTCTTCGTCTTTCACTGCGTGCACCATCACGCCCAAAATCTTGCCGTAAATACGGAGTTGTTCGTAACCGCCAATCCGGTAGCTGTCTGTGGTGATCAGGCCCAGATTTTGGGTGCCATGTTTCATCACATAACGCGCTGCCAGCTTGGCAGTCGTTGTTGTTTTACCGACACCTGTTGGGCCAACCAGGGCATAAATACCACCACGGTCTAACAGTGCATCTTCATCGTCAAGCGTATGCAAGTTGCGGCTGATGACTTCTTTAGCCCACATCGGCGCCTTATTCACATCAATATGATTCGGCATTTTTTCAGCAATCTGGCGTGACAGCGAAGCGCTGAAGTTAGCAGAGAGCAGGGTGCTCAACACTTTGGATTTAGCGGGGCTATGCTGTAAATGATGCTGCCAGGTCATGGCGCTCATCTGAGTTTCAAAATGGCTGCGCATCTGGCGCATTTCCTGCATCATGCCCATCATTTTGTCTTCCAGCGTTTGCGTGGCAACCTGGTAAGCCTGTTCTTGCTGCTCGCTGTGCTGTTTCAGCATATCCATAATGGCTGACTCGTGCACTGCGGACTCTTCAGCCGCTGGCGTATTGGCCTGCATGGCAGGTGCGGTGCTTGCCTGTGGAGGCGCCTGGCGAGGCTGGTCCTTGGCGGTGACAAAGTCGAGCAGGCTGCGGCTGTTATCCATAGCAGGTTCAGTGGATGCCTGGCCCGGTGCCGATGCGATATCGGTTTCCAGCATGGCCATAATTTCGGTGCCGCCATTGACGCTGCGGTTCGCGATAATAATGGCATCGTCACCTAAGGCCTGCTTGACTTGCGCCAAAGCTTCACGTGCATTTTTGCCAAAAAATCTTCTGATGTTCATATTATTGCGCTCCGATTAAACTGGTGACACGAATGGATTTGTTGTCTGGCAGCTCATCATGTGACAACACTCTGAGATGCGGGACGGTTCTTCTTAAAAATCTGGATAAGGCCTGGCGCAACGGGGCAGCCACCAACAGCACTGGGGTTAAGCCCATTTGCTCTTGTTGTCTGGCAGCCACTTCTGTCTGTTGCGACAGTCGTTCGGCAATGCCTGGTTCAATCACGCTCTGGCTAGACTGGTTGTTTTGCAAGGCTTGCAACAACAGTCTTTCGAGCTGGCCGTCCAGGGTCATGGCCGTGATTTCATTACTGTATGGGAACAGGTCTTGCACAATGGCACGGCCCAACTTGACGCGCACCATGGCGGTCAGGTCGTTGGCGTCCTGTGTATATTGTGCATGATCGGCAATGGTTTCCAGGATGGAGCGCATATCACGGATATGCACGCCTTCATTCAGCAGGTTCTGCAATATTTTTTGCAGGCTGGAGAGGGTGATCATTTTCGGTACGATTTCTTCAATCAGCTTGCTGGATTCTTTACCCATGTGATCCAGCAGCTGTTGTACTTCCTGACGACCCAGCAGCTCACCGGCATTGAGTGAAATAATGTGGTTCAGGTGGGTCGCAATCACTGTGCCAGCATCCACCACGGTGTAGCCCAGGCTTTGCGCAAATTCCTTGCGGTCTGGCTCAATCCATACCGCTGGCAGGCCAAAAGCGGGGTCTGTGGTTTTTGCGCCATCCAGCTCACCGGTGACAGCACCTGGGTCAATCGCCAGCATCTGGCTGTAATTGGATTCACCGGTCGCCATTTCCACGCCCTTCATGGTGATACGGTAAGCGTTAGGTTTCAGTGTCAGGTTGTCACGGATATGCACAGTCGGTGCCAAAAAGCCGATTTCCTGAGCGAATTTCTTGCGGATGCCTTTGATACGCTTGAGCAACTCGCCACCCTGGCCTTTATCGACTAATGGAATCAGACGGTAGCCCACTTCCAAACCAATGGTGTCTACAGGCAGCACATCATTCCAGGTCGCTTCTTCAGCCTCGCTGGCTGGGGCCAGCTTGTCCTCTACCTTAGGTTCAAGCACCGCCTGCTGTTTAGCTTTTTCCTGCTTTTGTTTCACGTTGTAAGCCATGCCACCCAACAAGCCACCCAAGCCCAGGAAAGCCAGGTGAGGCATGCCAGGAATCAGGCCAATCCCGCCAATAATACTAGCCGTGATGGTCAGTACGCGTGGATTTTCAAACAGCTGGGTAATCAGCTGGCCGCCAATATCTTCATTGTTGGCCACACGGGAAACCACCACACCGGCGGCAATTGAAATCACCAGGGATGGAATCTGAGCCACCAGGCCATCACCAATCGCCAGCAGGGTATAGTTTTTAACCGCATCGCCAAAACTCAGGTCGTGTTGCACCATGCCGACAATCAACCCGCCAACAATGTTGATGAGGATAATCAGGATACCGGCAATGGCGTCACCACGGACATACTTACTGGCACCGTCCATCGCGCCGTAAAATTCGGATTCCTGGCCAACCTCTTTACGGCGGCGGCGGGCTTCGTCTTCGCCAATCAAGCCTGCATTCAGGTCAGCATCAATCGCCATTTGTTTACCTGGCATCGCGTCCAAGGTAAACCGTGCGCCCACTTCAGCAATACGGCCCGCACCTTTGGTGATCACTGTGAAGTTGATAATGGTCAAAATGACAAACACCACAATACCAACCGCGTAGTTCCCGCCAATCAAAAAGTGGCCAAACGCTTCAATCACTTTACCCGCAGCATCCGGGCCAGCATGCCCTTCAGTCAGTACCACACGTGTAGAGGCCACGTTTAATGCCAGACGCAGCATGGTGGTCATCAGCAACACGGTAGGGAAGGCGATAAAGTCGAGTGGCTTGGTGGTTTGCAGGCCTATCATCAATACCAAAATAGACAGTGCAATATTAAAGGTGAAAAACACATCTAGCATGATGGCCGGTAGCGGCAGGATCATCATTGCCAGCAGCAATACAATAATGAGGGGTGCCGCGATTGAGCGGCCATCCAGTTTTCCCATCCATTGTTGCCAGTTATTCATCTTAAACTCCTATTTCCTACAATGACTCTATATCTGTCGCGCTGGCAGGTGCCGCGGCCAGTGCGTGTGGATCCAATGCATCAGGCACCGGCACGTTTGCAGGCATGACCGGACGCACACCACCATGCTGCTTGAAGACACGCAGTTGAAACACATATGCCAAAATTTCGGCCACGGCCGAATAGAGCGTTTGTGGAATCTCACGCTCCAATTCAGCATGGGCATATAAGGCACGGGCCAGCTTGGGCGATTCCAAAGTCATGACATCGTGTTCTGCTGCAATTTCCTTAATCTTTTGTGCAATCACATCAGCACCTTTAGCGACCACGATAGGGGCGCCGTTTTCACCTTCTTTATAACGTATCGCTACGGCATAGTGGGTTGGGTTGGTAATCACCACATCCGCCTTAGGCACGTTACTCATCATTCTTCTGCGGGCCATTTCGCGTTGCTGCTGGCGAATACGGCCTTTAATCTCAGGGCTACCTTCAGACTCTTTGGATTCGTCTTTGAGCTCCTGCTTGGTCATCTTGTGTTTTTGCGCATATTGATAGAGCTGGTAGGGCACATCAATCACTGCAATCAGCACCAGGGCCGAAGCAATGGTCAGAAAACCGGTCACCATATAATCGCTGATGGTGGAAATACTGCTTTCCAGTGGCATTTGCGATAAACCCAGCATTGGCTGCAAATCTTTTTTAACGATGGCATACCCCACAGAAGCCACGAGAATCGTTTTGGCGATTGACTTCAGCAGTTCAACCAAAGCGTTCTTTGAGAACAGATTAGCCAAGCCTTTCATCGGATTCAGTTTGCCAAAGTTAGGCACCAGCGATTTTTGTGACATTACCCAGCCACCAACCAGGATAGGGGATGCCACCGCGACAGAGACAATAATCACCGCCAGTGGCAGGAATGCCCACATGGCCTGCTCGATCACCTTGACCATATGCACAATCAGCAACTGCGGTTCAAACGCCATGGCACGGTCTATGCTCAAGCCTTGTCTCAGCACATTCTTCATCGCGTCACCCAGTGGGCGGCTCAACATCATGATGGCCATGCCGCTGGTAAACAGCACCGCACACGCAGCCAATTCGCGTGACCGGGGAACATCGCCGTCCTCGCGTGCCTTCTCCAATCGCTTGGGGGACGCGTCTTCGGTTTTTTCCATATCGCTGTCTTCAGCTGCCATGTCCTAAACTCTTTCGTTTCACGGATACAAAACACTGTTTGTATTTCTTAAGGGTGATTATTGGGCAGAAAAACAGTTTTTTATGATTGGAATAAAAGGACTTATTGACCGCTTTCTATCAGTTACATTGCACAAAATGTTAATTAATGAAAATATAAAAATTATTTTTAATTTAAAATCAATAACTTATTAAATTTTTGAATATTTTTTGAGGGGCAGCCCTAAAGTTTTAGTTGGCCCTGTCGTTAACCGGGATAGGACAAAAAGTATGGATGAAAGCGCGAGAGGCAAGTTAAACCAGACAAAAAGCAGTTGTTTACGGAATACAACGGGAAAACTTTAATTATTTTTTGAATTGGAAAGGAAATAACACTGGGAAGATAGACATAGTTTTATTGTAGTGAAACATTAAATTAATTTCATAACTCACTGATATATATAGTTATGAGAGTAGCCGCGTAGGTGTTTGTAAGACAAACACCTACGCGGCCGTTTTCGTCTGTCTTACAAAAGAAACCGACAAAGCCTGCTTGTTGCTGTTTATGATTGCGCGCAAAGTACGCCTAACGCTCAGGCGTACTTAAATCAACGCAAAAAACGGAGAAAAGATCATGAACATGCAAAACGATTTACTCGCTGAAATCAAAGATGCCAACTTGAACTACCTGATGTTGGCGCAACAACTGATCCGCGCTGACAAAGCCACTGCCATTTTCCGCTTAGGTATTAATAAGGAAATCGCAGACCTGTTGGAAAACCTGACTAACCTGCAACTGCTGAAACTCTGTAACACCAATATGCTGCTGACTCGCTTCCGTTTTGATGACAGCGAAATTCTGGGCATGTTGACCAGCTACGCAAAAGATCCAGCCCAGGCGCACCTGCACACTGCAGTGTTGATGTCCGCCCAAGCTGCAGAATCAACTGTATAACGGTTTTCAAATTTTCCATCTGACGATTAGAAATAGAAAAGAGGGTTATCATGCAAAAGAAGAGTGTAGTAAACGAAGCTGAACAAATTCAACTGGCGATGCAAATGATTGAACTGGGCGCACGCCTGCAATTGCTGGAATCACAAACTACCTTGTCACGTGAGCGTTTGATCAAACTTTACAAAGAGATGAAAGGGGTTTCTCCACCCAAAGGCATGTTGCCATTCTCTACTGACTGGTTCTTGACATGGCAGCCTAACATCCACTCTTCCATTTTCTATAATATCTACCGTTTTATGGTTGAATATGCTGGCGTAGACGGCATTCAGGCCATCATCAAAGCCTATACCCTGTACATGCAGCAAGTACAAAATCCTGATCCTGCTCAACAAGACGAGCCAGTGTTGTCACTGACACGTGCATGGACCCTGGTACGCTTTATCGAAAGCAAAATGTTGACGACCAAGCTCTGTCATTGCTGTGGTGGCCAATACATTGTGAATAGCTACGACCTGAACCAAAATTATGTATGTAACCTGTGCCACGTGCCTTCACGTGCCGGTAAAACCAAAAAAGCCAAAGAACTCAGCTACAAACTGGTTTCAATGAGCGCTTAATGCTGGTGAACAGGCTCTAAACCTGTGAATTGAAGGATGAGCATGCAAACATTAAAATTTTCGGCAGAGGCCGTGGTATCCCCCTCATGGATACAGCGCCTCTTGCCAAAAAGAGTGTGGTGTCAGGCATTGCTGATCCAATGTGTGAGTATGCTGTTGTTGACGAGCCTTGCGCCCAGCGTCACCAACAGCGTATTTGCGTTTGAGCTACGGAGTATCGGTGTCCCGCTGAATTCAATCTGGGTCTGGCTGCTGGCCCATCTTTGCCTGGTGAGCATACTGGCAAAATTTGCTAACATGCCTGTCTGGTGGCGGTGGATTCATGTGGTTTTCCCAGTCGCTGTGCTATGTATGCAGCAAGTGGCGTTGCCTGCCAGCGTCTATTTTGCCGGGTTCGTCATCACGCTGACCCTTTACTGGTCGGTCTACAATACACGTGTCCCGTTTTACCCGTCTTTTCCCTCTACCTGGCGTGCAATGCACCGCATCCTGGAGCAACACGCGGACGATCAGCCGCTGAAAGTGCTCGACATAGGCAGTGGCATTGGTGATATTGCCATGTTCCTGGCCAAGCAGCGCATTCATGACGAAGTGTCAGGCATTGAAATCGCTCCTCTACCATGGGTAATCAGTGCGGTGCGGGCCATCTTTTCCGGCACCAGCGTCAAATTTACCTTAGGCGATTACCGCCAACTGGATTTTGCCTCACTGGATGTGGTATTTGCGTATCTTTCGCCTGCGGTTATGGGACCGGTGTGGCAAAAAGTGCAGCAAGAAATGCGGCCAGGATGCCTTTTTGTCAGTTCAGAGTTTCCAGTGCCTGAGGTGAATGCCAGCCGAATCATTTATCCTGCCGTCAATGCACCGGCCTTATACATCTATCAAATAAACTAAGCCGTTCACCCCCGGCCAATCAAGGGCAGGGCATCTCTCGACTTTCGGGTCTCTGTAGCCTTCAACACGGCCAACCCTAATGCTGGCGTGGTTTTTCCCAAAAACTTTCAGCAAGCGCTGAATCTGCCTCCGTTGTTTGCGATGACTTAGCGCACTAATTTGGCTAGCTAAACCCCTTTTATTTGCAAAAATGAATTGCGTGCCAGGTTGTTATGCTGAACGAAGTTAAATGCTAAAAGCGGAGTAGAGCATGTTTGTCATCATTGGATACGTAGTCGTTTGTGGCATGGTTTTTGGCGGGTATGCGCTGGCAGGCGGCCACTTGGGCGCCCTGTGGCAACCTCTGGAAGTCATGATGATTTTCGGCGGAGCGTTTGGTGCCTTTATTGTCGGCAATGACAACAAGGCGATCAAAGCGACTTTAAAAGCACTGCCTACCTTGTTCAAAGGCTCAAAATACAACAAACAGCTTTACATGGATTTGTTGGCGTTGCTGTTTGAAATCCTCACCAAAATCCGTAAAGACGGTTTGATGTCGATTGAAAAAGACATTGAAGATCCAGAATCCAGCGCCGTGTTCAGCAAATATCCAACGATTCAGCACGATCACCACTTGATTGAGTTTATCTGTGACTACCTGCGATTAATGGTGTCGGGCAATATGGATGCTTTCCAGGTTGAAAACCTCATGGATAACGAACTGGAAACCCACCATATGGAAGGCCATGTCCCCGCGCATTGTATTGCCAAACTGGGCGATGGCTTGCCAGCATTTGGTATTGTGGCTGCGGTGATGGGCGTGGTCCACACCATGGAAAACGTGGCATTGCCCCCTGCCGAACTCGGCATCCTGATTGCACATGCACTGGTAGGGACCTTCCTCGGCATTTTGCTGGCTTATGGTTTTATTGGTCCATTGTCGGGGTTACTGGAGCAAAAGCTGGAAGAATCCAGCAAAAGTTTTCAGACAGTGAAAGTGGTGTTGCTGGCCAGCCTGAATGGCTATGCGCCGCCGATTGCGGTCGAGTTTGGCCGCAAAGTGCTGTACTCCACAGAGCGCCCTGGCTTTAGCGAGCTCGAAGAGCACGTCAAACAGGCCAAATCAAAGTAATCAGATAAAGACCGCCGGGAGAGCGTCATGGCTGAAGAACACATTGCCCCGATTATTGTTAAGAAGATCAAGAAGAATGGCGGTGGCCATCACGGGGGCGCCTGGAAGATTGCCTATGCTGACTTTGTGACAGCGATGATGGCGTTTTTCCTGCTGATGTGGTTACTTGGCTCCACCTCCAAAGCACAAAAAGAGGGCATTGCAGAATACTTTCAAACACCGTTACATATGGTGCTGATGGGGCCCTCCATGGGTCAGAGTGACTCGGCCTTGAAAAACACCGGTGGCAAAGACGTCACTAAAAAGCAAGGTCAGGTAAAACCGGTAGACGGGGATCCAGGCAAACTGAAGACAGTGAAGCTTGAGGACGTTAAAGAAGCCTTGAAGCAAGCCGAAAAAGTAAAACTTGAAACGCTCAAGGCCAAAATTGAACAGGCCATTGAAGATAACCAGACACTAAAGCAGTTTAAATCGCAGTTGAAGCTGGATATTACCAGTGAAGGCCTGCGCATACAGATTATTGATGAACAGAACCGGCCCATGTTTGAGAATGCCAGGGCAGAGCTACAGCCTTATGCGAAACAGATTTTGCGTGAGATCGGCAAAACGCTCAATGGCGTGGATAACAAGATCAGCCTGTCTGGTCACACGGACGCGACTGGTTATGCCAATGGCGACCAAGGGTACAGCAACTGGGAGCTCTCTGCCGACCGAGCGAATGCCTCGCGGCGTGAATTGATTGCCGGTGGCATGGATGAGACCAAACTGATGCGTGTCGTCGGCCTGGGCTCAGCCATCATGATAGACAAAGAAAATCCGTTTAATCCAATTAACCGGCGCATCAGCCTGATTGTGATGAACAAGGAAACGGAAGAAGACTTACTCAAGGATAACGATCAGATTTCTGTCAGTGAACAAGATAAAACGCAGGTGGAAGCATTGCAGAAAAAACCGGAATAGCCAACGCAATAGAACATGGCTAGCCGTTACGTACAAGAAATAGGTCATTTTTACATGGTTTATTTCTTGATTGAAAACCAGGGGAATCAGGCAAGATAGGACCACTATGAAAACATTGCCCATAGAAGAATTAAGAGAATTACTGGCCGCAGTCTCGCGTCACGGGGATTGGCATTTGCTCGAAATCGAAACCGACTTACAGCAAACTTCCTTTTTACTGAATGAAGCGATAGAAAAACTGAGCGCCAGCTTTATGACGGTTTATGCCCAGCTCACCGAGCAGCAAGCCGCCATCGAGCTGTTGGCTGAAGCCGGCAAGTTGCAACCTGAAGAAGTGCAGCAGTTGCAGGTATTTCAGGACAACATTGGCCAAGAGGTCAATAAAGTCGTGACTGGCATGCAATTTCAGGACATGACCAATCAGTTGTTGCAACGCACCATCAACCGCGTCAATGGCTTAAAAGAATTGCTCCATGAGCTTTCCAGCCATCAGGTGCCGAGTGCGGCAGATGATGAGCATGAAGAAATCAGGAATTTCATCATGCAGCTTAACCAGAATTTTGATCAGGGTAGCCAACACCTGACCGGCAACTTAAGAAAATCGGTCAATCAGCAAGACCTGGCTACCGGTGATATCGATTTATTTTAATCGCAGCGGCGTTAACAAATTAGTGAAAAAGGCGAATCAAACATGGCGAAAACAATTTTAACTGTAGACGACTCCGGATCATTACGTCAGATGGTGGCATTTAGCCTCAAAGCT
>CAKZJM010000347.1 GCA_936943315.1 uncultured Methylophilus sp.
GTCTTGTTCTTTGCCTTCTTTCTTATGGACAAGCATAAGAAAGAATGGTCGCCTACAGGCGAAATAAACGCTTCCCCAGCTCGGAGTGCACTCAAAATTAAACCGCAACCTGGGCGAGCACAGAAAGTAACTCGCCCACAGGCGAAATAAATCGCCTCAACAATCAACTAATATCGAAACGACTAAGTGCCTCACTAAAGAATTAACTTTTTAACAATGGCGCTATCGCCATCATCAGTCTTTCCGTTGTCCCTCTATGCTGCGCCGTAAACCCCTTCGCGGCTTGCGACATCGTCGCTACTTTCCCCTTGTCCGCAGCCAATGCAGCGATCATGTCATGCAACTCACTCACATCCTTTAATTGCACTGCGGCATCCGCCATCACTGCCGCTTGCGTCACCTGCGCAAAATTAAACATATGTGGCCCCAATATGGTCGGTACGCCCATGGCTGCCGCTTCAATCAGGTTCTGCCCGCCCAGCGGCTGCAAGCTGCCCCCCATCACAGCGAAATCACTGGCGGCGTAATAGGTATACATTTCGCCCATGCTGTTGCCCAGCACCACGTGCACATCGTCAGTGATGGGCGATGTGAGTTGTGTGCGCAGCACATAGTGCAGGCCACGCGACTTGAGTAGCGATTCGACTTCGGCGAAGCGTTGCGGGTGGCGGGGCACCAGCAGGGTGAGTACGTCGGTGCCTTGCACGGCATCCAGTATCAGTGATTCTTCGCCTTCGCGGGTGCTGGCGGCCATGCATACGGTGCGGTGTTGGCCTAATAACTGGCGCAGTGCGGCACCTTTGTCTGCGCTGTCGGCGGGCGGTGTGACATCAAACTTTAAATTGCCGCAGATGATGGGCTGCCTGGCGCCCAGTGCTTGCAGGCGTTCGGCATCAGCGGCGGTTTGGGCGGCGACCAGCGCCAGTTGTTGCAGGCCCTGGCGCGTGAGGCTGCCCAATTTGGCGTAACCGGCGGCAGATTTCGCCGAGAGGCGTGCGCTTAGCAGCGCGATGGGGAGTTGCAGGCGTGTGGCCTGGTCGATCAGGTTGAACCAGAGCTCGGTTTCCATCAGCAACCCTAACGCAGGCTTAAAGTGCTTTAAAAAGCGTTTGGCGGCGCTGGCGGTGTCTACGGGCAAATACGCTTGCAGCACCCTGCCGCTGGCAATGTCTGCTTTGAATAATTGGCTACTGGTGTCGCGGCCTGTCGGTGTGCCGTGCGTGATCAGTAATTGATGTTCTGGATACTGCGCGAGCAGGGCGTTGATCAGGGGTTCGGTGGCGCGTGTTTCGCCGACAGACACACAATGCACCCAAATGACAGGTGCCTTCACTGCTTGCGTGTAAAAGCCATAGCGTTCGCCCACATGCTGGCGGTATTCGGGTTGTTTTAAGCCACGCCAAAGCAGCTTGATTGGCAGCAGCAGCGCCACCATATTAATCAGTACGGTATACACAAATTTTGGCATGGCGCTATTCTCGCATTAAAGGTACCAAAATGGGTGTTTCTGGTATCCATTTAGGGGGTTGTTGTATTGCCGACACACCCTGAAAAACAGGTGAGTGATGACTCACCTATGCCGTAGCGCCTGATTCTTCCATGCTACAAAAAATGCAAGAGACAGGCCGCAAAAAAATCACAAAAAAAGCATTGACGCCAACTAGCTATAGGCATAAATTACTGCCACCAACACAAGATATTGTGTTTGACCGGCGCCGCTGCTCAAGCCATAGCGTGCGGCAAAATAAGCGTATAAACGCTTGCCACAGGCCGGTCTCGTTGCAACGCGTTGTTTACCGCAGGGGTTTGCCGGTCACAGCGCGTTATCAATTTAATAAGAAACACCAAGGTGGGAGAACTCGATGCTGAAAGCCGTTGAACAAAAGAAAGTCCAGTCAGAAGGAGTTGCTGTGGAGATTCCCGTGCAGCCTGTCTCGCTCGATATTTGGGACAAGAAATACCGTCTCAAAACCAAATCGGGTGAACATGTCGATAAAGACATGGACGATTCTTACAGCCGCGTGGCTCGCGCGCTGGCCGACGTTGAAACCACCGAAGAGAAAAAAGCCGAATGGCACGAAAAATTTCTGTGGGCCTTGCGCCGCGGCGCCATCCCAGCGGGCCGCATTACCTCCAACGCAGGTGCGCAAGAGCACAAGCCAGCCACCTCTACTATTAACTGCACCGTCTCGGGTGTGGTTGAAGACAGCATGGATAATATTCTGGCTAAAGTGCACGAAGCAGGCCTGACCCTCAAAGCTGGTTGCGGGATTGGTTACGAGTTCTCCACGCTCCGTCCAAAAGGCGCGTTTGTGGCGGGCGCCGGCGCTTACACGTCTGGTCCATTAAGCTTTATGGATATCTACGACAAAATGTGTTTCACCGTGTCTTCTGCCGGTGGCCGTCGTGGTGCGCAAATGGCCACCTTTGATATTTCGCATCCTGACGTGACTGACTTTATCAAGGCCAAGCGTGAAAACGGCCGCTTGCGCCAGTTCAACCTCAGCTGCCTGATCACCAAAGAATTTATGGAAGCCGTCAAAGCCGATGCCGAGTGGCGCCTGGCTTTCCCGGTCACCGAGAAAGAAGCCATTATCGATGGCCTCAATGTGAACGACGAGTCACAAGTGGTGTGGCGCGACTGGCCGATCAAAGGCAAATACCTGACCAAAACCGAAGGTCCAGAAGCCGGTAAAGTGGCTTGCCGCATTTACAAAACCATCAAGGCGCGCCGTCTGTGGGATGTCATCATGTCTTCCACCTACGACTTCGCCGAGCCAGGCTTTATCCTGATCGACCGCGTCAACGAAATGAACAACAACTGGTTCTGCGAAAACATCCGCGCCACCAACCCATGCGGCGAGCAGCCATTGCCACCTTACGGCGCCTGCCTGCTCGGTTCAGTCAACCTGACCAAGTTCGTGCGCGAGCCATTCACCGACAACGCACATTTTGACTGGGACGAATACCACAACGTGGTCGCCGTGTTCACCCGCATGCTCGATAACGTGGTCGAAATCAATGGTTTGCCACTCGAGCAGCAACGCCAGGAGATCGCCCGTAAACGCCGTCACGGCATGGGTTACCTGGGCCTGGGCTCCACCCTCACCATGCTCAAAATGAAATATGGTGATGAAGAGTCCATCAAATTCACTGAAGAAGTCACCCGTGTCATGGCCGAAGTGGGCTGGGAAGTCGGCGTGCAACTGGCTGAAGAAAAAGGCCCGGCACCCATCATGGACGAGAAGTTTGAAGTCACTGCCGACATGCTGCGCGTGCGCCCTGAGATGGCCGCTGATGGCATCAAGGTTGGCCAAAAGTTGGCCGGTAAAGTCTTGCTGGGTAAATATAGCCGCTACATGCAGCAGTTCCCCGAAGGCCTGCGTAACCAGATCGCCACTAAAGGTGTGCGTTTCACGCACCACAGCTCTATCGCGCCAACTGGCACCATTTCACTGAGCCTGGCCAACAACGCCAGCAACGGTATTGAGCCGAGCTTTGCCCACCACTATGCACGTAACGTCATCCGTGAAGGCAAAAAGTCTAAAGAGAAAGTCGACGTATTCAGCTACGAGCTGCTGGCCTACCGCGAACTGGTTAATGCTAACGCGATGCCGTTTAGCGACAAGCCTGAAGAGCAATTGCCAGACTACTTCCTAGATTCATCCACCATCATGGCCAAAGCCCACGTGGATATTCAGGCCGCGGCACAAAAATGGATTGATAGCTCCATCTCCAAAACCATCAACGTGCCGACCGATTACGACTTTGAAGATTTCAAAGACATCTACCTCTACGCGTATGACAAAGGCCTCAAAGGCTGCACAACCTTCCGTTTCAATCCTGAAGCGTTCCAGGGCGTGCTGGTGACCGAGAAAGACTTAGAGAGCACCACCTACAAGTTCACGCTGGAAGATGGCACTGAGATTGAAGCCAAGGGTAACGAAGAAATTGAATACGATGGCGAGATTCACACTGCGGCGAATTTATTCGACGCATTTAAAGAAGGCTACTACGGGAAATTTTAGTGTTTGCCTGCTGCGCTCGCGACGGCAACCATCTAAAATTTTAGTGAACTTAAAAGATTGAATTTATTGAAAAATTAAGCTCCAATAGGGAGAACAACATGGCAATCAAGATCGACAAAAAAATCACCGCATACAAACTGGTGACCGATGAAGACAAAAAAGCAGCCGAGGCCGCACAAGCGCCTGTCACAAACATCATTCAAATGGGTGAACCCTTGAGCCGCCCAGACATGCTCGTGGGCAACACCTATAAGATCAAAACGCCGGTGACCGAGCACGCGCTCTACATCACCATCAACGACGTCATCATGAACGAAGGCACGCCACAGGAACACCGCCGCCCGTTTGAGATCTTCATCAACTCCAAAAACATGGAGCACTTTCAGTGGATCGTCGCGCTGACCCGCGTGATGTCCGCCGTGTTCCGTAAAGGTGGCGATGTCACCTTTTTGGTTGAGGAACTCAAAAGCGTATTTGAGCCTAGCGGCGGCTACTTCAAAAAAGGCGGCAAATTTGTGCCTAGCCTCGTGGCCGAGATTGGTGAAGTCGTAGAAAAACATCTGCAAGAAATTGGCATGCTGAAAAAACCAGGCTTAGACGAACACCAGCAAAAACTGGTAGAAGAGAAAAAAGCGGAATACCTGGAAAAACATGCCAAGTCAGGTGAAGAATCAAACGACGAAGGCTTCCCCAAAGGGGCGCAGCTCTGCAAAAAGTGTAATACCAAGGCAAGTATTTTGATGGATGGATGTATGACTTGCTTGAATTGTGGTGATTCTAAATGTGGTTGAGTCAGTGAGTTAAACAAAAAAGGGGCTTCGGCTCCTTTTTTCAATTCAACCATTTTGAGGGTTTGTCTAATGTCAGTCTCGGAAATGTTTCAAGGGTTTTTGGACAATATAAAAATTGATAACGCTTATGTGATCAGTTTGCGCTACGAAGAAATTACTGCTTCGTTAAATAAAAAATTTAGAGACACTGAATCAAAAACGGCCAATAGCCTGCAAGTTGGTTCATATGGAAGATGGACAGCCATTAAAGGTATTTCAGATCTCGACATGCTCTACATTATGCCCGCAACAAAATGGGCGGATTATAAGGATGGCAAACAATATCAACTTCTCTCAGACACTAAGGATGCTATTAAATCAAGATACCCCACAACAGAGGTGTTTGTTGATCGCTTAGTTGTTAGAGTTTTATATAAAACCTTTCATGTTGAGGTTCAGCCAGTATTTGAAAATTCGGATGGCAGCTTTACCTATCCAGACTCATATGATGATGGAAGGTGGAAAGTGACTAGGCCACGTGAAGAAATAGAGGCGATGACTGAGTTTGATGCTAATAAGAATAAAAATCTTCGTCGATTATGCAAAATGGCTCGAGCTTGGAAAAATAAACATGGTTTAGCTATGGGTGGTTTGCTGATTGATACGCTTGCACATAACTTTTTGAAATCTACCAGCGACTATGATGATAAAAGCTACACTTATTACGACTGGATGACTCGTGACTTTTTTCACTACTTGATGAATGAGCCTGATAAAGACCACTATCAGGCATTAGGCAGCGGGCAGGATGTTAGGGTTAAAAAGAAATTTCAGAAGAAGGCTAAAAAAGCATATGAGCTAAGCCTAAAAGCCATAGAAGCAGGCGAAACTGATGCAGCAAATAATAAGTGGAAAAAGATTTTTGGACGACCCTTCCCTGCCTCTGCTTCGACACAGAAAGCTGCGTTTGCAGAGGCAACTCATTATTGGAGAAATACCGAAGAGTTTATTGAAGACCAATATCCTGTTGATATTAGATATAACTTAGAAATTGATTGTGAAGTATCGCAAAATGGTCAAGTTGAAACCTTGCTCAGGAAATTGTTGAGCAGAACAATAAAACTTCCCCCAAAAAGGAGTTTAGCTTTTAAGGTTGTTAGTATCGATGTGCCAGAGCCATTTGAGATAAAGTGGAAAGTTCTCAATAGAGGAGACACAGCAAAACAAAGGGACTGTATTCGAGGGCAGATAGTGAATGACGGTGGAAATATGCAACGTGTAGAGACAACAGACTTCGAAGGTGATCATATCGTTGAGTGCTACGCCATTAAAATGGGTGTGGTTGTGGCAAAAGATAGGATTAGAGTACCTATTCAATAGAGGTAATTATGACTAAAGATGACTTACTAAAACATATCGCTGAAACCGCATACAACATTGGATTTGGCGCAAAAAAACACTTTGCTACCTACGACATTGTTGCAAAAGCTCCAGGTTTAATTAGTTTCATTTCTTTTGTTATCGGCATTTATGCGCTCATTTGTGAGAATCTCAACACTAAGTCTATTTCAGCCACCTTATTAGTTTTAGGGGTGGTTGGTCTGTATGTTTCATTCTATGACTCAAAAAAGGAGACATACGAACAAAATGGAGTAAAGCTTACAGACCTATTTAATGAGCTTAAACGATTAAATGGCTCAGTTAAATCTGTAAGTGTTCCAACACAAGATCACTTAGATAAATTGACCGAGATCGAGCGAAAATACACGCAGATTAGTAGCTCTCACCAAATTTTATTTAGCAATTGGTATGCACACTATAAATTCTTTTGGGAGCAGCAGATTGAATGGGTGAATGAGCAAAAGAAATTTAGTTTTTGGAGAGACAGAGTACCACTTTCGCTAACACTTTTTGTATTCATCACCTCAGTTCTTCTCGTTTTATATTTTAGTAAAGTTAACTTAGTTTTCTGCAATTGGGTGCTCACATAGTGCATGAGTTATGGCGAATAAGCCCTGCGATACACCCTTAGTATCTGTGTCGGTAAGATAAGCAACTTACTTTTAGAGTCAGATGGATATTTTATGGAGGGCTATATGTTAGATGGATGGCAGCAAGTAGCACAAGAAGCATTAAAAATTCCCGGCATATTAGTAGAAGTGTACGGGGATCTTGCAAAACCTGGTGTCAAACAAGTAGGAGTAGCTCTTGAAACTGTAATCGGTTTAGGTAATACCATTTTATGGCCCATAGCATGGGCGAATGCTCGAAGTCGTATAGCGCTTGAAAAAAATCTTGAAAAATATCGAAAAGAAATGGAAGCTGTGCCGGAGGAGAAGGTTGTAGGTGTTGCTCCAGAGATCGGTGTGCCAGTCACAGAGAAGCTTGCATATGTGTCAGATGAGCAGCTTGCAAACTTATATATTAAGCTTCTGGCAACTGCATCAAATCAAGACACATTAAGTAATGCACATCCTAGTTTCGTAAATGTTATCAATAATATGAGCCCTGATGAGGCAGTCTTATTGAAGAACTTTGTCACTAACGACACAATGCCATTTGTCACTGCCCAAGCTCAATGGCCTAATGGAGTTTACAGTACAATTTCAGGTTCGATTGTATCTCAGCGGGTACTTTCCAGTCTTTCATTTCCATTAAATATAGATGTGTACTTGAGTAATCTGGCGGGCTTGGGGCTGGTTGAGATTAGAGATGATAAATGGCTTTCTGATGATAACTTGTATGAGCCACTTCGAAACTTACACAAGGCAGAGTTGGAGGCGCTAGTAGCTAGTAAATATGAAGGGCGTAGATTGGATTTTGGGAAGGGCGGTGTGACGTGTACGCCATTTGGATACAAGTTTATTGCAGCATGTCATGTTCGAGAAGACTAGGTTTTGTTAATGTGTGAAACTTTCGGGGTCGGGTCTTGCAAAATCATTTAAAAATAAACTAAAGCCGCAAATCGCGGCTTTTTGATTACCCTTAAAGCCAATTTGACTCAATTTCAAACCTTTTGTGACCGTATGGAATAATTGGGCTCAGAGTACGTATTAGTCTTCATTAATAAATACTTCATGAGCCAACAGTAGTATGATTTCTTAAATTTCTAACAAAATAATTATCATCGGGGACATCATGAAAATAATAACAACATTTCTATTACTCTGTATTTCAGGGTCGGTATTTGCTAACTCCGCTTGTGATACACCAAGGGATGATTTCGACGGTTTGTATTGCTTAAATAAGGTTTACCAAGAAGCAGATAAAGAGTTGAATGAAAACTTCAAAAAGCTAAATTCAAAATTGGACTCTGACGGTAAAAAGGCTTTAAAGTCAGGCCAACTTTCATGGATGTCGGAAAGAAATAGTAGTTGTTCCAAGCGCGATGGCGAAGCTTTCTTCGTAAATTTGAACTGCGCCTCCAGTATCACCATAAAACGTTCCCAGTTTTTGCAAGACCGAATTCGAGAGTGCGTAAGTTCCGGCTGTCAAAATAGTAAGCTTCTCTAATAAAGCAGCTAATTCATAAACCGGGGTTATAGATGCATATTCCCTCATCTTATCGACCTACTTATCTTCGAGGTGGTGTTATCCCCGATGACATGAGGTTTTTTTGGCTTTATATCGCCTTGTGTATTGTATGTTTGGTAATTGCTGCGCTACTAGCAAGAGTCAAACTAACGACTTTCCCGATTAATCCAATTTACTGGCACTACTGGGTAATGGCTAACGCCAAAACTCCGCCAGTGATTGGAGATGTATTTGATCGACCGATGAATTACAGGTTTTATGTAATCTTTTGGGCCTTGTCAGTTTGTTTTCTGATATTTTCATTACTCATTCTTTTATCAATACTATTCTAAGAGAATCACAATTGGGGTTAGAGTAAATTAATCTTCGCACAACTCTAAAACCAATGCCTGCAAAATCTCCCCTGTTGCTGAGTTCTGCACAAAAGCAACCACATTAAGCTCAGGCTGCTTCCAGGCTGGGTGTAGTTGTATTTCATGACTTTCATTTATTTTTCCATCGGCCCCCACCTTAAACGGCCCTAGCCACTGTCTCACCACATAATCATGGCGCAACAGCTCGCCACGGTTTTCACCAGCATTGACGGTTGATTGAAGGTTGTTTTCTTGTAGTGCGAGGTAATAGACGAATGGCCCGGGCTCAGCGGTTTTGATGTTGGTGGAGACTTGCACTGACTTGGTCGTTTGTGCGTTCACTGTCAGGCGAATCTCGGCTTTGGCTGGCAAACGATTAATACTGGCAATTTCACTTTTAAAGCGCGACTCACTTAACCAGCTGCGCGTATCTTGCCCATTGATGGCGAGTTGCGGGGTATATACACCACGTGCATGCCCTAAGGTGGCCATTTCACGTTGCCGTTTGGCAAATTCTGGGTTGGCAAAGTTGTCTTTCCAGCCGATGTAATCCCAATAATCCACATGCAAAGCAATCGGCACGATGTTGCCAATCGGTTTACTTTGATTCTTTAAGCGGCTTAACCATTGGTCGGCGGGTGGGCAGCTGCTGCATCCTTCTGAGGTGTAGAGCTCAACCAGCGCATTGGTTTGTGGGCCGCTGACGGCACTGCATTGGGGTTCTGCGATGGCGTTTGATGCAAACACGATGGCGCATACAGCGGTTAGCAGGGGTTGTTTTTTCATGGTGAGCCTCACTCAATGGTATTGAGTGAATTGGTCGATCCACGCGGTGCATCCTTACACGCCGCGCTGCGCTTTTTATGTTTGATGCAAGGGCGAGGGTGGGAGAAAAGTTTATTTTGATAAATCTGTAAGGCGCTGTTTTATCTGACGACAAAGGGGTGTTAGCTAACAAAAACCTTTTTTAAATCATCTTGTTTTAATTATCTTGGAGTCGTGAATATGAACAGCAAATTAAATGTGTTAGTGGCCCTGTTATTGGGTGTGGTTTCTATCAATGTGGCGAGTGCTGCTGATTTGGTGACGGGAGGCTATGCCCGCGAGTTTCAGCAGATGGGGATGATGAAAATGCTGGATGCGGATGGTAACCATATGGTGAGCCAGGCGGAGTTTACCCAGTATCACACGGCGGTATTTAATGAGTTAGATAAGAATCATGACGGTAGTCTGGATAAATCAGAGTGGACGGGCACCAAGTCTGAAAAGCTGGCGATGCTGGGCACAGGTGGTTATTTGCGTGAGTTGGGCAATGTGGCGATGATGGATGCTGCGGATGCTAACCACGACCACGTGGTGACGCAAGACGAGTTTTTGACTTTTCAGGGCAAGGTGTTTGCCAAACTGGATACTACTGGCGACAAGCAACTGGACTCGCAAGAGTTTGTGGCAAAGCTGGTTGGGCGCTAGTTGAGGGTAAAGCAGGGGGGTGAGGCTGAGGCTTGGCACCCCTGACGCAACAGGATTAAAGCCGCGATAATCGCGGCTTTTTTACATGGAGGTTAAGCAACTGATGGCAGCTTGGCTGCAACCCACACACCCTTGGTGCGGGCTACATTTGACTGAGGTTTAACCGTTTTTTGACTTGCTGCCCGGTGAGTAAATATATTGTGCTAAATGCACTTGCACACTTCTTGCATCATGCTTTGCAAACGCATGTAAAGAGCCGTGCGAGTGGCTTACGTATGTAAAGAATTCGGGATTAAAATGAAGTGAATCAACTAGAAAGCGCTTCATGACTGACGGCATTGTTTGCGATACCTTGGATGATCTTCTGGCCATTGCTGAACAGCTATTTTCAGCCTCTGAGGAAAACATTGCCATTTTTGATGTGGATGGGTCTTTTGTGTATGGCAACCCGGTGCTGTGCAGAGCATTGAACGTGCAGGCCAAGCGGGCGGCAGAATATTCCCCGCAAGCGGTGGATTTGAGATTAAAGGCCTGTGTGAGAGGGGTGGTTGAGAAAAATCAGGCGGATACGTTTTTGTACAGTGCGCCTGAGCGTATGCACGTCACGCCGCGCGTGCTGCATGACCTGATTCATTTGCATCCGATAGCGAATGCGCAGGGAAAGGTGATTGCTGTCATCGGGCTGGGCCGCGACCTGGGTTATGAAGCGAGCGTGCAAGAGGCACGCATGTGGCAGCAGCATACGTTTATGCGTGCATTGCTGGATGCTTTTCCATTTATTGTCTGGATGAAAGATAAGCAGGGACGATTTCTGGAGATCAATAAACCGATGCTGGAGGCCTTGGGTCAGGCAGAGTTTGCTGAGGTTTACGGAAAAACAGATCACGACTTTTTTCCTGCCCAGATGGCGGATGGCTTTTTTAAGGCGGATATGACCGTGCTTGAAAGTGGAGAGCCGTTGACACTTGAAGAAATGGTCCAGCATGCGGATGGCACCAGTTATGTGGCGGTGACCTATAAAGCGCCCGTTAAAATTGATCATGCCGTGATTGGCACGGTGGGCTTTGCCAGAGATATTTCTTTGGTGCGTACCCTGGAGCGACGGGTGGCCAAACGAAATGCGGAATATGAGTCATTGATTGAACACCTGCCGGTCATGATCTTTAAATATGACCTGGAGTGCAAACGGCTGTATGCCAATAGCATGGCACACCAAAGCGCGGCAGCGATACAGTCTGAGATCAAATTAGGGCTGACCCCGGCGGAATCATGGAGCCCTGGCATTATCAATATGACAGGGGAGGAATTTACAGAAAAACTGCGCCAGGTGATTCATACGGGTGAGCATATCACTTGCGAAATACATACTAATTATCATGGCAATTTAAATGTGTGCAGCGTCAAAATCGTGCCGGAGTTTGACGAACAGCACCAAATTTCGGGCGCCATTACGCTGGTGCAAAATATCTCTGAAAGTGTGGAATACAGAAAGAAAATCGAGTTTCTGGCTTATTTTGACAGCCTGACGGAGTTGCCTAATCGTATTCAGTTTCGTGAAAAGCTTGAACAGGCGTTGCAGCAGTGCAAGATCACGGCAGATAAAATCAGCGTCATGATCATAGACCTGGATCATTTTAAGAATATTAATGATGCCTTGGGTCATAGCATGGGGGATAGCGCACTGATTACCGTTGCCCAGCGTTTGCGTGATGTCATTGCGTTTAATCCCGGCATACAGGCGGCCAGGTTGGGCGGGGATGAGTTCTCTCTGTTTTATCCTGTAAAGCCCGATGACACGGTGACCGCTTCTCAGCTAGCAGACAATATTATCCAGAGCCTGTCTTTGTCGATTGAAATTGAAGGGAAAACATTGTTTGTAGGGGCCAGCATAGGCATCTCTTGCTATCCCGATGACGCCGAAACCGTGGGTGATTTATTGAAGTATGCCGATACCGCCATGTATCTGGCCAAACATCAGGGCAGAAACAACTATCAACACTTTAGGCCCGAGATTAACAACCCGGTGAGTTATGCGCATGAAGTCCGCGCGCAGCTGTCGCATGCCATTACAAACCATGAGTTGTCTGTGCACTATCAACCCATTTTTGACCTTGAAACAGGCCGATTGGTGAAATATGAGGCATTGTTGCGATGGTATAACCCCAAGCTGGGCCAGGTCGATCCGGAAAAGTTTATAGCCATCGCCGAAGAGTTCGGGCTGATTACCGCGCTGGGTGATTGGGTGTTCACGCAAGTCTGTCAAGACGCCGTGCAATACCACCAGACCGCCAACTCCACGGTCAGGTTTTGCATCAATCTCTCGCCCAGACAGTTTTTGCGTGGGCATCTGGAAAAAACAGTGCATAAGGTATTGCTAGAGACGGGTTGTGCTAGCCGTTTTCTCGAGTTTGAGATTACTGAACGCTTGCTGCTGGAACACAGTGCAGAAGTGCTGAATACCTTGCAGCAATGGGTCAATATGGGCATTCAGATTGCAATCGATGATTTTGGCACCGGCTATTCTTCGCTGTCGTATTTAAGCAAGTTTCCGATACACATTATCAAGCTGGATAAGAGCTTTGTGCGCGACATCTGCCATGATGAAAAGGATGCTACCCTCATCAAAGCTATCATACAGATGGGTTTGGGCCTGGATAAGGAACTGACGGCCGAGGGCATTGAAACGGAAGCGCAACTCAATCTGCTCGAAACCTGGGGCTGCCAGCTCGGTCAGGGCTATTTGTTAGGCAAACCTCAACCCTTTAGCCCAGCTGTTTGCTGAATGGGGGAGGCACATCAGATTCTTTATTCGGCGGGCAATGTTGAAAGACCCCACAGACGATCATCTTCTTGAGTTGGCCTAAGCTAAGCCGTGATTAGCGGATTTTATTCGTGTAAGCGCGAAAAGACTCCACACTTAGTTGCCTGGTGATGGTTTTGATTTCCAGCCTCTGCTTGCCTTTTTGATACTTGAATGTGCAACCGTCAATTTCCATTGAGATGCAATCGGTGACTTCTGTGAGGCCCGTAGCGTAGATCTCTTGCGCGTATAGGCTAGACCGATCAATCTTGGTGTTTTTAATGGGCGCCCAGCCGTTATCTATGAGCGTTTGCTTCAGCTCTTTATATGGCTGCCCGGCCTGAATAAAACGCAGGTCATTGGCAGCGAATGCCAGACTGCATGCCATCAGCATCGGAATGGCTAAGAGTTTTGCAAGCATAGGTGTATTCATCGCCTTTATCTGTTTTGGGTAAAAAGTGAGCTCTTCACTTTGATCGAGTGAGGCCAGGCCTGATTAACAATGCGATTTTTGTGAGTGCATTTTAAGATCAGTGGATAGGCCACGTTTGCATCGCTAAGTTCAATCTCCTGTGTTGGTCATGATGCAGACTGTTGCATCACTCTGACCTTATCGCTTCACACCCGCTCATCCCGTACTGAATGATCAACACATAGAACCATGCTGATGACTCGTTGGTGCTTGCCGGGTTGAAGCTGGGCGTTTGTAATCTGCCCCGTCGTTTGCTATCGGTCGCAAACAATAAAAGAGTGACTACCCGTTTTAACTGACATCATCGTGCATCCATTAGGTGGAGTCGCGCGTATATCCAGTGAACCTTCATTTTACGAAGGGAAAAGGGTATATGTTATGCAATGTTCAAAAAAGATATGTTTGAGTTTCTTGGTTTCTAGTGCACTCGCTTCAACCGCGGTGATGGCAGATATGTCGGCCAGTAATAAGTTATTGCTGACAGGCGGTGTTTCACAGGTTGAGGGGGCTGCGGGCGGTGGGTTAACGCCATGGGCAGTAATTGGTGGCTATGGTACAAATGATGAAATAGGTGCGAACGTTCACTACACTTATGCAAAAACCGGTGACTATAAACTGGACAGTTATGGCGTGACCTTTGGTTTTTATGATCGCTTTGAACTCTCCATAGCTGAGCAAAAATTTGATATAGGCAATTTAAGAAACAAAGTGGCTGCCGGCCTGGGTGCAGATGTAATTGGCCGCGACACGCTGGATCAAACCATTATTGGGGCCAAATTAAGAGTGTTTGGTGAAGCCGTGTTAGATGCCGACACCTGGATGCCGCAAGTTTCAATCGGCGCGCAATATAAACGAAACCATGATGAAAAGTTTATTAAGAGTGCTGTTATTGGTGCAAAAAGCGCAGAGGGGGTGGACTTTTATGTTGCCGCGACCAAGCTATTTTTAGACCAGAGCTTCTTGCTCAATAGCACGTTGAGACTGACGAAGGCGAATCAATTTGGTTTGTTAGGCTTTGGTGGTGCAAAAGATGATAACTACACCCCGCAGCTGGAGTTATCGGGCGCTTATCTGATCAACAAAAAACTGGCGATTGGTGCTGAATACCGCATGAAGCCTAATAACTTGCGCAGCCCTGCCAATGCGGCTCTGTTTGGTGGCCAGAATGTTGTCAACCTCAAGGAAGAAGATGCTTTTGATATTTTCGTGGCTTATGCACCGACGAAAAATGTGGCACTCACCTTGGCTTATGTCAATCTTGGAAATATTGCAACCGTTGCCCCTGTTGGTGCTAATTATGGTACCCAAGAAGGCGTCTATTTATCTGCACAGTTCGGTTTCTAAAGAAAGGGTAACAGCATCATGAATTTTATTTATAAAACTGTATTTTTACTACTATTGGTCACCAGCGGGGTTTCGGCGGTTGCGGAACCCAGTCCAAACTTAGGGAACACCCCTATGGAGAGTGATGAGGTGTTTAAAGACTTTGGAGGCAAACCAGGCTTGGTGGCTATCATGGATGACTTTATGGTCAACCTCGTCGCAGATCCAAGAACTAAGCCTTATTTTGATAATGAAAAACAAACCTACATCAAGGCCATGCTCGTTGAGCAAATGTGTGAGCTCATGAACGGTGGCTGTACTTATCCGGGACGGGATATGAAATCTTCACACACGGGGCTAAAAATTAACCGTGCAGCATTTAACGCACTTGTCGAAGACTTTCAACTGGCGATGGATAAGCACGATGTACCCTTTCGCTCACAAAATAAATTGTTAGCAAAGCTGGCACCGATGTACAGAATGATTGAAGAGAAATAACACAGAAAAGCGGTGGGCTGCGGCGATTTCATGTGCACATAAACGCATAAAGCACGCATGCCCTCACTTGCAACGCCACTTTTCTCAACAGTTTTTGCCGCGATTTTCGCGGTTTTTTTTTTAGCTCAACCGCACAGGGGAACTGCGATTGAATGCCTGTGATCGTTAGGCAAACTGCGCTACAAACTGCTCAATCTCCTGATGAATAGCAGCGTGTGCGGTGAGGCCTGTGATCCAGCGTGGCGGGATCGCGCTTACCCCTAATGAGGCACCCAAAATCGCACCGAGCACGGCACCACGGTGGCAGTTATCCCCACCGACATTGGTGTTGGCGATGAGTGCGCTTTCAAAGTCGTCGTGGTAGCGGGTGGCGAGATAGAGCACTGATGGAAACGATTGGTCGATGTAGCAGGCGGGGCTTAACAGTTTTCCGATGACATCGAGGTCGGAGCCTTGCTTGGCGCGCACTTGCTCAACCACTTTGGCGGCCGGGAAGCCCACCTGACTGGCAGCGGCGCTGGCGAGTTGTTCGTTGTCTGGTTGCGGCGAATTGAATATTTCAAACAACAGTTGGCTGAGTGCCAGCGTATGGCGTTCTAGCTCGGTTGAGCGGTGCGTGAGATTTTGTTGCGTGAGTGCGGCTTGCTGGCAGGCGGCCAGGGTATTCGCTTTCACACTGGCCATCACCACCAGCGGAATATTGACCAAGCCACCGATGGAAGCCGTATCGTGGCCTTCGTCGCCTGCACACTGTTCCGGGGCGACCCCTTTGGCATAGTTCGCAAAAAAATCACGGTGGTACGATTCAGCGTAGGTGTCGTTGTGCTGATCGGGCTCGGTCATAAACCGAATGTAAGCCTGCAAAAAGTCTGCGGGGTCATGGCGGCCGTTGGCGGTGAGCGAGCGTAACAAGACCCGCGCACATAACAGGTTGAGCGTGTTGTCGCCTGCATGCATGCCTTGGTGATAATGCCCGTTAGGCAGCCCCCAAAACTGCTTTTTGCCTTTTAAAATCACGCTGCCGACAATGTCACCCGCTTGCGTGCCCCTGCCTGCTTTGCCTGTGCTGGCCAAGGGCATGATGGAATTGGGGTGATGGGCTTTAGGCGCTTGATAGTCACGGATTTGACCAAAGTCTTGCCACAAGGCGGCGATGTTGTAATACCAGTGCACCGGCATGGCGAGGGCATCGCCAACAAACATGCCCCACAAGGCGCCGCGCATGCGTTCTGCGCGTGAGAGGGTGGTGATAGGCATAATGTGGTCCTCGCTTAACAGCCGTGCAGTTGCTGGCTTTTACACTGTGCAGCTAATTGCGCGGAGGTGCTTTTTTGCTCATCGCTCATCTGCGCTGAGAGGTAACTCAGCATTTTGGTGTGGCGATTGAGCAAGCGCTTGTCTTCGTTTTGCGTCGCGATCATGAGCCACATGGCCGCTTTGACGGTATTTTGCTCCACGCCCGCGCCTTGCTGGTAGAGGTCGGCCAGGTAGCCTTGGGCTTCGCTATTATTGTTGCTGGCAGCCAGGGTTAGCCAGTGCACCGCATTGGGCAGGTCTTGCGCTATGACATCGCCGCGCAAATACAACATGCCTAAATTGAGTTGCGATTTCACATGCCCTTGTTTGGCGGCTTGCTCGTAATAAGTCACCGCTTGCGGGTAGCTGATGCTCTGAGTCTGGCGCTGAAACACCAGTGAAGCCAGCGTGTATTGCGCCTCGGCATAATTTAACTCGGCCGATTTGGTATACCACTTGACGGCTTCGTCCATGCTTTTGGGTACGCCATCGCCATTTTGAGACATCAGGCCCAGGTTGTAGCAGGCTTTGGCGTCGTTTTGGTTGGCGAGCGACAGGTAAATATCACGTGCGGCGGCATAGTCTTTTTCTGCCATTTTTTGTTTCGCTTCTTCTAGCGTGTGTGCTTGCGCCAGGCTAGTGGTGAGCAGCGCAAGTAAGCACATGCCAACCACCATCATTTTTCCTATGTTCATCATGCGTTTTCCTATCTGAATGCTGCGTCGTTATGGGTGGCGGGTTAAAGCCGTTTTTAATCGCGCCATTGCTTCGAGTACGTTGGCTTTGGTGGTGCCTATGTTCATGCGCATAAATCCCTCACCGCCATGACCAAACATGGCACCGGGGGAGAGGCCGAGTTGCGCTTCTTCAATAAAAAAGCGTTTTAAGGCGGTGTCATCCAGCTGGAGGGCGCGGCAATCTAGCCACAGCAAATAAGTGGCTTGCGGGCGGATGACACGGATCTTGGGCAGCTCGGCTTCAATAAAGGCGATTGCGGCATCGCGTGTGGCTTGCAAATAGGGCATCAACTCGTTTAGCCAGTCGTTGCCCTCGCGGTAGGCCGCTTCAAAAGCGGCCATATTGAGCGGGTTGGTGACAGAAACCCCTAAGGTCGTGAGGTGGTGTTGAATGGTTTGCCGGTGTGTTGCGTTGGGTACGATCAACGCAGACAGGCCCAGGCCGGGAATATTAAATGTCTTGCTGGGTGAGACCGCGGTAATCACGTGGTGCGAGAGCGCGGTTTGCTCGGCGGTTTCAGCCTGCATCGCCAGGCGGCTCAGTGGCTGTTGCTGCGCATCGGCATACACTAAATCCGCATGAATTTCATCGGAGAGCAGAATCAAATCGTGTTCATCGGCAATGCTTAACAGGGTTTGTAGTTCCGCCGTTTGCCAGACGCGGCCAACCGGGTTATGTGGTGAACACAATAGCAACAGCCGCGCTTGCTGGGCGCACGCTGCCAAGTGGTCCAAATCCATCTGGTAGTGCAGTTGGCCTGCATGGTCTGTGAGGTGTAAGGGGTTTTCAATCAAGCGGCGCTGCTGGCCGGTGACCGCTGAAAAAAACGGGAAATACACCGGCGGTTGCACGATCACGTCCTCGTCTGGGCGGGTGAGGGCAGCCACGACCAGATTGAGCGAGGGCACGACGCCGGGC
>CAKZJM010000348.1 GCA_936943315.1 uncultured Methylophilus sp.
AGCCTGGGGGTGATCGTGAATGCCGAGCGGCAAGCGATGGAACAACAAACCGGCCACGGTCAATATCAACGCGACCAGGCTACCAAACACAACGGGTTGCCCCTGCCCGCCAAAGCTCGGGGTGGGTTGTACATGCAGCCAGAGCAAGGGCGCCCAGGCTAAGGCCAGCACTACATTCCACCAGGCAGGCCACAGGGCATGTGCCAGCCCAGCCTGGGCGGTGAGGACGATGCCCAAGGTGATGAAAGGTGCCAGCCACAGGCTCCAGCGTTGATAAAGCGGCTTGCCCGACAAATGCCTTAACCGGGTTTGGGTCACCGCATCTGAGGCAGACAGGAACGCATAAGCCTTGTAGATTGAGTGCCCAATCAAGTGCAATAGCGCAAAGGTATATAAGCCTGAGGCGCATTCAACAATCATGAAACCCATTTGAGCGACGGTAGACCAGGCCAGACGGACTTTGATACTGACGCGCGTGAACATGACCAAAGAAGCCACAACACAGGTGATCAAGCCGATTGCCATGAGCCCATGTCTGGCGGGGGCGTAGTGTTCCATCAACGGCGCAAACCGGATGAGCACAAACCCGGACAGGTTCACCACGCCAGCATGCAGCAACGCAGAGACCGGCGTGGGTGCTTCCATGACCTGGATTAACCAGCCATGTACCGGCAACAGGGCAGTTTTTAACACCACCACCAGCACCAGCAAACACGCACACCAGGCGCTGAGCTGCGACACCCCTTGGCTGGCCACGTGCTGCAAGAACACCGAGATGTGCATGCTACCCGTCTCCACATACGCTAACAGCGCCATCAGTAGCAACACACTATCTGCCAGCACATCGGCCACGGTTTTTTTGTGCGAAGCCAGCAATGCAAACGGTCTTTGCTCATAAAAACAAAGCAGATGCCGCATGCACAGGCCGATAGAAGACCATGCTGCCACAAATATCAGCCAGTGGTCAGAGAGCAAAAGCAGGTGGACGCAGACCAATACCATGCCCAAGGCCGTCACAAACCTGCGCTGATGCGGTTCACCTTCCAGATACCTGGCGGAAAAGACCGCGATGACCCAGCCGAGAAACTGCACCAGGACGGCCAGTACCAACTGTACTCGGGTCAATCTCAACCCCCACGCTGCTTGGGAATAATCAGCACTCTCCCCGGGACGAGTCATGACAAGCATCATCGCCAGCACAGCCAACACCAATGCACTGAGGGCTGCACCATTAAACCAGCGCCAGCCGCGTGCATCTTGCCATGGCAGGACCCGTGTCATCAGCGCACTGGCCAGCATCACCAGGCAGGGCGCGACGGCAATTAACATCATTACATTCATGCAGCCAGCCTTTCTGTTACACAATATACATTTATAAAATAGAACATATTTTTAATTTAAATAGATATTTAAGATATTTAACTATCCTGGCGTATCCGCCACCTCATCCACCTGACTTGCGACCGCCGGGCGAGCAGACGGATCAGGCGATGCGTAGTCACTATCCACCTCGGGCAATGCCTTCACGACGACTTGACCTGGCGCTACTACTACACTCCCATTAATTTCAATT
>CAKZJM010000349.1 GCA_936943315.1 uncultured Methylophilus sp.
TGCGGCCTGCGGCTGGCCATCCACCACAGGGCCATGCATTCCAGCAACTGGATGTGATTGCCAATGACAGGCCAGGCCTATTGGCCAGCATGGCGCAGATATTCCTCAAACATGGCATTGAATTACACAATGCCAAGATCAACACGCTGGGCAGCCGGGTCGAAGACAGCTTTCTGATTTCTGCCTGCGATGGCCAGCCGATCAGCGACACGCAAAGTGCAGACCTCACCGAGGCCTTGACCGGGCTTTAGAGGGCCTTTAACGGCTACTCAAAATGATAATGTTTGCGTAGCGGCTTTTTCACGTCCCAAACGCAATCCAGCCCGGTAGCAAACGTCACCAGGTCACCTGCAGCAAAACTCACCGGCTCACCCCCCTTAGGCGTCACCGTGACCTCCCCTTCCAGAATATAGGCAATTTCAGTACTGCTATACTGCCAGGAGAAGGTAGACACCTCTTTGGACCAGGTAGGCCATTGCTTAACGCCCAGTTCGCTTAAACGCGCTGGCGTGGGTTTCTCAACAATAATGGCTGACATGTCGTTCTCCATTTTGATAGGTTAAAGATATTTTAATCACCAAGATGCACCGAGCACAACGTTGCCAATGTGTGAGAGATTCACACCGCTGTCAATCAAAGGGTCTGATGCCTTAAAATACAAGCCTGACTATGTTTACCTATCCTAAACTCACTTCATCCGAACAAGCCAGTTTACCCAAGCTGATTGCTCCCCCAAGCGCTATCCCCAATAAATTTGAAGATAGCACCCATCAGCTTTTTTATTGCCAAACAACCGATGGGGCCATGGTTCTGAAAGTGTGCAATGCGGCGACGATTGAAAAGTCCGCCTTTTGGCGAGGTGCAAACCATTTGTTTGCTGCTGACTTTCCAAACAATTTGGGCGACATCCATTTAACCCACCATTTTCTGGCGAAAAACGGTACGTTAACCGTGCCTGAGTTTATCGCAGCCTGTGCCAACCGCTTCGTAATCACACGTTTTGTCACGGGGAGAGACCTGGAAACGGAACAGATCGCCGAGCAATGGGCAGTAGCACTCGCCAATCATATCGCACAACTGCACCAATGCACCTACAGCCGTTGGGGCAAGCTACATGCGCCTCAATTTTCTGCACAGCAATGGGCGAGCCGATTGCACGAGACGCTGAGTTTTTTGGCTGAGCAAGACGACACGCACCTTGAGGAAGCGTTACTCTCTGAGGTGTTAACGCAGGCCACCAATATTAATGAAACCGAATTTGTACCAGTGATGCTGGATCTGCGTTGGGATCAATTCCGTGATTGCGAATCGAGTGCTGACGATACCGATCCCCTTGCACTGATTGACCTCGATGCCTTTGTGATTGCCCCGCGCGCGTTGGATTTGATACTGCTTGAATATGTTTTATCGCCAATGCAATGGGCGCGATTTAAACAACACTATACGCAAACGCACGCCTGGCCCGATCTCGCTGCACAGAAAGCTTGTTACCAGTTACTGCTATTTTTAATGAATGTGCTGGGTGAGCGCGATTTGGCGAAATGGATGCAGCGCATATAAAACGCTACCCTGCCCGATTAAGTCTGTTGTTGCCGGTAAAGCTTCACCCAACTGATAAAACCGGCAACCGCCAGGACAGTATTCAACACAAATAGCACAGCCGTCGCGTAATAGCCTGTTTGTACATACAACAGCGTGGCAGCACCATCAATCACCGCCCAATACAGCCAGTTTTCCAATACTTTCCTGGCGATCAACCATGTATTCATTACAGAAAACACGGTGGTATACGCATCCAGCACCGGGCTTTGTGATTGGCCAGTCTTTTGCAAATAAGCGCTCACCAGGGCACTCACCGCAACACCCACCGCAATAAACGCCACATGCCTGAGCCAAGGCCAGCGGCTGATGCTTAATGTGTCTGTTTGTGTGCCGTGTTGATGCCACACCCAAAAGCCATAAATGGCCATACCCATATAATAAAAATTGAGGAATGCCTGCATGGGCAGCTGGTCATTCCAAAAGAGCACGGTGTAGACCAGTGTGCTAAAGAAAGCGAACGGCCAGCACCACTGAGACTCTTTAGCCGCCAGCAGAATATAAGCAACGCCCATTAAAGCAGCGGCGATTTCCCAGTGAGACATCTGATGAAATGCGTTCAGGATGGCTTGATAGAGATCTTGGTTCATGGCTAGCACACAGCAAATATGTTAACAACCTTGCACACAAAACATGGCGGGTTAAACATCCACCACATCCGCCCGGTCTGTGCCGATAAACTTCATGACAAAGACGCTATGCGGCAGCGCGTTAAACACCGCCTCCATTTCGCCATCTAGGCAATCCATCACATCGCGATACTCACCAAACACTTGTGTCGCCAAGCTATTGCGCTTGACCACCAGGTTCTTATTGGCTTCGAGCTTGTTAATAAATTCCAAAATGGGTTCTACATACCCTTCGGTTAAGGGGTACAAACTAATATCGACTGAGATACGCATATCAACTCCAGCATAGATAAATCAGAAAAGGAAAGTACGATCTTGGTTTAAAAATCGTAAGTCACTGTGACGCCAGCGACGCGTGGCTGACCGTACTGAATGTATTTTTCAGAAACCGTGTAGTTATTTGCAGGGTTGTTAGCAAAGTAAAATCCTCGGGTCGCATAATCTTTGTCAAATAAATTCCTTACCCAACCACGAACCTTCCAATGCTTGTCATACTTATAATCCACGCTTGCATTCACGAGCGCATAAGCATTAGATTTTGCATTATGACTGTCTGAAAAATAAAAATCGTCTTTACCTTCTACGTTTGCACGCAACGTCAAGTTTTCATTCGCATAGAACTCAGAACCTAAGTTGAAGGTATATCTGGGAGCGTTTGCCACTTGGCGGCCATCGAAACTCACTCCGTTTGAAATATGGTTTTTAAACTTGGCATCTAGCAGACCCAATGAGCCGAGGATGCGCAGTTTTTCTGTGGCAAACCAGTCAAAACTTGCTTCCAAACCTTGATGAGTCGCATTTGAAGCATTGTTAATATAGTCTAAGAATGTGCCATTACTGAGTGCTTTGGATGCCTTGATTTGGGCATCATTTCGCTCTGTGCGGAATACCGACAATGTGGTGATTAAGGTTTTGTCCAGCCAACTGGATTTAATACCCGTCTCGATACTGACGTTGTATTCTTGCTTGATATTGCGTTGTTCACTGTTCAGCCGTCCATCATTATTCACACCACCCGCCTTAAAGCCACGCGACAATGTTGCGTAAAGCAAATGGTCTTCTTTGGCTTGATAGTTCAATCCAACTTTGCCACCGAACAGGTTTTCATTCACAGAAGTGTTATCGATATTCACCAGATTAAAAGCATCATCGTATCCAGTTGCATCAGATAAAGTGGCCTTAAAATGCTCAAGACGCAGACCATTCACTAACGTTAACTTTTCAGTTAGGTAAGTATCTAATTGACCAAATATCGCAGTATTGTCGGTTTCGTAATGACCACCCGAGTTGGGATCAGTGTAATAATTGGAATTGATTTGAAAGTTTTCTTTTTGGTTATAGTGAAATAAACCAACTGTCCAATCTGTCGTGCCCCCAAAAATTCGACCTGGTTTATCAGAGAGTGCACGTAGTTCAAAAGAGTAATTCTCACGCTTTCGGTTAAAGCTCTCAAAATAATCTGGTGCGACAGCGGTCCAGTCTGCATCGTAGCTGTATAAGACATCTGAATGAAGGTAATTGGCTTGTGATTGAACAATCACTGCATCAGATGCCTGCCAATTAGCTTTTAACGCTAGCGCATTCGTTTCTTGGTTATCAGAACCTGGCTGATTCGATCTTGTTTTGCCGCTATTGTCCAACGTAAAGGCATCATAGCCATTGTGAATGTTTAAATGAAGATAGGTCAAATCTATGGTTAAGGCATCGGTAGCAAGCCACTTTAACTTACCTCGTAACGTGAACTCGTTTTGGTTTTGAGTATCATCGCGACCTAAATAGACATTCTTAACATATCCATCTGATTGATGGTTATAAATGGCAAGTCTTCCCAACAAAGTATCATCTGCAATCGCGCCGCCCACCGCAAAACCAACATTTTGCGTATCATAGTTACCTGCGGCAGACTCAAGGTGCATCTTAAAGTCTTTGGTAGGCTCTTTACTCCGCATGTTAATCGTGCCCGCTAAGCCAGCGTTACCAAATTTAGTCCCCTGTGGACCCCGTAAAACCTCTACCGAGTCAATATCGAACAGCGTTGCAGCCCCGCCAATACGACTAAAGTCTATGCCATCGATAATGAGACCCACTGACGGGTTTATCGGAGATGAATACTGACTGTCTTCACCCATGCCGCGTATTTGAAAAAACTGACCACGCGAAGCACCACTGGCAAACGTAACGTTGGGTGCCAAGTTAAGCACTTCTTCCAAGTGTTGCGCGCCACGTGCTTCGATGGTGTCTTTGTCAATTTCAGTCAAACTCACAGCGGTTTTTTGTGCCGTTTTTGGTCTATAGTCCGCGCTAACCACAATTTCCGAGAGTTCAACAGCCCTGTTGTCATCCTCTGCGCCCACGACAGGCGTGGTCAGCAACAGACCTATTAAAGAGAGCGGTTTGGTAATCGGTTTCAAGATCATCCTTTCTATTAAAAACATAAAAAGGACAGGGGGAGAGTGACAATGACGTGAATAGGTTTGTTGAAGAAGCAACAAACCAAAAACATTTGCGTTGTAGATGCTCTGCCTGTCCCTACGCCAGCATTATCTGGGTCAGGTTCATTGGGTTTCTCGCGGATGCAAGATCTCAGGTGTTAGCCACCCCAAGGCGTTTGATTTTTCAATCAAAGTGAGATTGTATTTTAATATCAACAACTTGGCTAGGGCAGGATGTTGAATTTGGTTTAAATCTTGAGTGCGCAGGCTTTAAATATCACGCAGGCTGCACAATTCACGAGAGCCAAAAACAAAAAACCCTGCAATGCAGGGTTTTTTAATTGAATACTGGCTACAACAATCGATTAGAAATGTTTGTAGTGTTTTTTCAATTGTTTAACCACTTCCCACTGGGATTTCAGGCCTTTTGGAAACTCAACATAGTCGCCAGCCTTGATGGTGACAGTGTCGCCGCCTGCTGGAGTCACTTTGAATTCGCCTTCCAATACGTAGGCTTTTTCAGTCGCAGTGAAGTCCAGAGGGAATTTAGAAGGTGGGCAATCCCAGGTATTCCAGCTTTTTACGCCCAGTTCTTTCAACTTCTCTTCTGACGGGTTATGGTCGATGATGATTTGTGTCATGACGTTTCCTTAAATATGTAATCAATAAAAACTGCAAATGAAAATGCCGCATTCCTGCGGCATTCATGTTTGGCGGAAGAGGTGAGATTCGAACTCACGGAGGGCGTGAACCCTCGACAGTTTTCAAGACTGTTGCATTAAACCGCTCTGCCACTCTTCCCGAAAGCGCGCATTATAGCAAACAATTAATCATCTGGGAGCGTCATTCCAGGAAAAAGTACTTCATTAAAGCCAAATTTTGTCAGATCACGGATACGCATGGGATAAAGTACCCCAAATAAATGGTCACACTCGTGCTGCACAACGCGAGCATGAAAGCCGCTGACCGTACGGTCAATGACGTTGCCTTGCGGATCAAAACCACGGTAATGCAAATGCTGGTAACGGGGCACGAGGCCGCGCATGCCAGGCACCGACAGGCAACCCTCCCACCCCTCTTCTTCTATCTGGTCAATCGGCGTCAATTCAGGGTTAATCAAAATAGTGAAAGGCACTTCTTCAGCATCGGGGTAACGCGGGTTTTTGCCCACCCCAAACATCACCACTTGCAGGCTGACGCCGATTTGTGGCGCGGCAATGCCGGCACCGTTCATGTGTGTCATGGTGTCATGCATATCATGGATGAGCGCATGCAATTCAGGCGTATCAAAAGCAGTCACCCTATCGGCCACCCGGTATAACAAGGGCTCACCCATGCGAAGTACTGGTTTCACTGCCATGTTGGATTCCTTTTAGTTTACGCCGCCGCACAATCATTATCGGACAAATACTGCGCAATCACGGTACGCACCTTGTCCATGGTTTGCTGTAACAAAGGCATAACCTGCTCAAACTGGATGGCCTGTGCGCTGTCACCACGCCCTGCGGCAAAGTTAGCTACCGGGCAAATGGCTGCGTAAGACACGCCCAGCTCACGCGCCAGGACTGCTTCCGGCATGCCGGTCATGCCGACGATGGTGGCCCCGTCACGCTCATAACGGTTGATCTCGGCTGCCGTTTCCAAACGGGGCCCTTGTACACAGGCATAGACACCCCCATCCACCAGTTTCAAGCTCACATCATGTGCCGCACGCAGGCAGCGATCACGCATGGCTTGAGAATACGGTTGCGTAAAGTCGATATGGCGCACCGGCAGCTCTACGCCATCATGGTAAGTATTGCTCCGGCCATAGGTATAGTCCAAGATCTGGTGCGGCAACACGATATCCCCAGGCATCAGGTGATCGGCAATCCCGCCCACGGTGGCCACGGCCAGTAAATCACACACGCCTACCGAATGTAGTGCCCAGAGATTGGCACGGTAATTAACGGCATGCGGCGGAATGGTATGCCCACCGCCATGACGCGCCAGGAACACCACTTCTTTGCCATTGATTTCACCAAAGACCAGCGGCTGTGAAGGTTCACCATAGGGCGTGCGCACAATCAGGCGTTTAGAAATATTCAAATTATCCAGTGCCGTGAGCCCGGTGCCGCCAATAATCCCTAACATAAGTTCTCTTTACCACTTGTTGATATGCAAGGCGTAAGCGTATCACGGATTTATGGCATACTTAAGCCATGCAAGCCTTTTCCAAGCCAGCCGAGCCGCAAGCCAGCCTGACGCTGGCACAGACCCATTACGAAAATTTCCCGGTTGCCTCTCTGCTGTTGCCACCCCATTTACGGCATGCCGTCACGGTGATCTACCAGTTTGCACGCGAGGCAGATGACATTGCCGACGAAGGAAATGCCAGCGAGGCGCAACGCTTGCAGGCCTTGCAGGCTTATGAAGACGAGTTATTACTC
>CAKZJM010000350.1 GCA_936943315.1 uncultured Methylophilus sp.
AGTTTATCCCGATTGCCGAGGACACCGGTGAAATTGTCGCGATTGGGCAGTGGGTGCTGGCCCAGGCCTGCTCACAACTCAAGCGCTGGTCGCAATCGCCGGAGACAGCGGCGCTGCAATTGTCTGTGAATGTGAGTGCTATCCAGTTTAGCCAGCCGGACTTTGTGCAAACGGTGACCGATACCGTGCTGGCCAGCGGCTGCGATGCGACACGGCTTTGCCTGGAGCTGACCGAGAGCCTGATTGTGAAAAACCTGGATGAGGTGATCGAAAAAATTGATGCGCTTAAAGTCATGGGCATCAGTTTTTCGATGGATGATTTTGGCATTGGGCAATCTTCATTGCTGGTGCTGAAGCGGCTGCCGCTGGACGAGCTCAAGATAGACCGTAGCTTTGTGAAAGACATTGTGCATAACAGCTACGATGCTTTTATTGTGCAAACCATCATTAATATGGGCAAGAACCTGGGCCATTGCGTGATTGCCGAGGGTGTGGAAATGCAGCAGCAAATGACCCTGTTGCAAAATATGGGCTGTCATTGTTTCCAGGGTTACCTGTTTAGTCGTCCGCTGCCGCTGCACGCATTTGAAACCAACCTGCTCTCGGGCATGCGCACCATGCCCACACCTTCTCATGTGCCACAGGCGCAAGCCATGCCGCGTAAAGCTTGAGGCGCTCAGTCGCGTTTAGCAGCTTCATTTAGACCTTGACCCACTCTTCTGCCTGGCTTAGCCAGCGTTGCAGATGGGCAGAGACCGCCGCAGGATCACGTTGCAGCAGTTGGTCGGCGGTGATTTTGGCAAGTTGCAGCAGGTGCGCATCGCGCTCCAGGTCGGCAATTTTGAGCATGGGCACGCCGCTCTGGCGTGTGCCCAGCAATTCACCAGGACCACGGATATGCAGGTCTGCCTGCGCAATCTCGAAACCATCCGTGCTTTCATAAATCACCTTCAGGCGTTGGCGGCCAATCTGCGAACATTGTTGTTTGCTATACAACAAAATGCAGGTGCTTTTGGCGGCACCGCGGCCAACCCGCCCGCGTAACTGATGTAACTGGCTCAGGCCCATGCGTTCGGCATGTTCAATCACCATTAAACTCGCATTGGGGACATCGACACCGACTTCAATCACGGTGGTGGCGACCAGCAAATGGATCTTGTTGGCAGAAAACGCCTGCATGATGGCCTGTTTTTCAGGCGTTTTCATGCGGCCATGTACCAGGCCCACTTTTAGCTTGGGGAACGCCTGCTGCATGTAAGCGTAGGTGTCGTTGGCTGTTTGCAGTTGCAGGGCTTCCGACTCTTCAATCAGCGGGCACACCCAGTAGGCCTGCTGGCCCTGGGCGCAGGCATCGTGCACGCGCTGCAAAATTTCTTCACGTCTGTCATCGGCGATCAACCGCGTGGCCACCGGTGTGCGGCCGGGGGGCAATTCGTCAATGACCGAGACATCGAGGTCAGCGTAATAGCTCATGGATAATGTCCGCGGGATAGGCGTGGCCGACATCATCAGTTGGTGCGGCTCAATGCTGCCTGGTGTGCCTTTTCCCGGCATCTCTTGAGCTAGCGTCCCTTTTTTACGCAAGGCCAGCCGTTGCCCGACTCCAAAGCGATGTTGCTCGTCAACAATCGAAAGGCCCAATCGCTTGAACTGCACATCGTCCTGAAACAATGCGTGCGTGCCGACGGCCAGCATGGCTTCACCACTGGCTATCAGAGACAGTGATTGCTCACGTTCTTTTTTATTCTGGCTGCCTGTGAGCCAGGCCACGGTAATGCCCAAGGGCTGCAACCAGGCTGCTAATTTTTTGAAATGTTGTTCCGCCAGGATTTCGGTAGGCGCCATCATCGCCACTTGCCAGCCTTGCTCTATGAGTTGCAGCGCGGCCACGCAGGCTACAATCGTTTTACCACTACCCACATCCCCTTGCAGCAGGCGTTGCATAGGATGCGGCAGCGCCAGGTCGTGGCTGATTTCTGCCACCACTTTTTGTTGTGCTGCGGTCAGCGCAAAAGGCAGTGTTTTGAGCAGGCCCGCGACCAGAGTTTTAGAAGCGGGAATGGCCGGTGCCCGTGATTGTTTGCGTCGGGCATAATGCTGGCGCATGGATAACTGCTGGGCCAAGAGTTCGTCGTAAGCCAGGCGTTGCCATGCCGGATGACTGTGGTCTTCGAGGGTGCTCAGGGCAATATCGGGGCTGGGCTGGTGTAACAGGCGCACGCTGCTGGCAAAGTCGGGCATGAGTAATGACGCATACGCCCAGCCGGGGAGGGTTTCGCCGAGGTGTTGGTCTTGCAAGACCAGGTTCACGGCTTTGCGGATGGCAGATTGACTCAAGCCTGCGGTGGTGGGGTATACCGGCGTCAATGCCTGGCTGACCGGGGTATCGTCACTCACCTTGCGTTGGGTGGGGTGCACCATTTCATAGCCGAAAAAACCAGGGCGGACTTCACCAAATACGCGCAGGCGTTGACCGGGCTGCATGGCCGAAACCTGGCTGGGATAAAAGTGCAGAAAACGCAGATTGAGCACACCGGTGTCGTCCTGCACCCTGACGTTGAGCATTTTGCGTGGCTTGTAGCTGACCTCATTGTGCACCACCACCCCTTCGATCTGGGTCTGTTCGCCCAGCCTTAAATCGCGGATGGCGGTAATGCGGGTTTCATCAAGGTAGCGCAGTGGCAGATGCAGCAACAGGGCTTCTACGCTGTGAATGCCGAGTTTTTCGAGCTGGCTGCGCAAGGCAGGCGACACACCTTTGATTTCGCTCAAGGGACGCATGCAGGCAAGCTCTGTTACTGGATGCGCTGTTCCAGCTGGTTGCCTTTGACCCGGTTAATACGCACAATCTGCTGGATTTTACGCAGGTTGCGGATCAGGGTCGCCAGGTGTACGCGGTTATGCACTTGCACGGTGAAGTTGACATTGGAGTATTGGCTACCATCGCTGGTTTCGACGCTGACATTGTCAATATTGGCATCGGCATTCGAAATCGTGGCCGCAATCTTGGCCAGCATGCCGCGCTCATCGACGACGGTAATGCGTAAATTGACGCCAAACAGTTTTTTCGGATCCGCGTCCCACTCCACGTCCAGCCATTTTTCCGGGTCCAGCTTGAATTTGCGGATGGCCGGACAATCATGGGTATGGATAACCAGGCCTTTGTCTTTGTTGATAAAACCGAGAATCGGGTCGCCGGGAATCGGACGGCAGCATTGCGCAAACTGCACAGCCATGCCTTCAGAGCCACGGATAGTAATGGTATCCAGCACTTTGGCCGACTTCTCTTCGGTTTCGGCCGGATGCGCCAGCAACTGGTGCGCCACCATCAAGCTGTTGCGCTTGCCAAGGCCGATATCGGTCAAAATGGCCTGGCGGGTTTTCACGCCATAATCGTTCATCACTTTTTGCCACTGCTTGTCGGTCAGCGCTGCTGGTTCGATATGCATGGCGCGTAATGCCACCTTGAGCATGCGCTCACCCAGTTGTGCCGATTCTTCCACCTTCACGGTTTTGAGGTAATGGCGGATGTGTGAACGCGCCTTGCCGGTAACCACGTAATTGAGCCAGGCAGGGTTGGGTTTAGCCAGCGGGGCCGTGATGATTTCAACATGGTCACCGTTGCGCATTTCTGTGCGTAAAGGCGCCAGTTCATTATTGATTTTAACCGCCACGCAACTGTTGCCGACATCGGAGTGCACGGCATAAGCGAAATCAACCGCCGTTGAGCCGCGTGGCAAGGCCATGATATTGCCCTTGGGCGTAAACACATATACCTCGTCAGGGAACAGGTCCACCTTGAAGTTTTCGAGAAACTCGTGACTATCATCGCTCTCTGTCTGGATTTCAACCAGACGTTGTAACCACTGGTGGGTTTGCTGCTGCAACTTGGTCAGGTGGGCATCTGTCGTTTTATACATCCAGTGCGCGGCCACGCCTGCGTCGGCAATGTTGTGCATTTCCTGGCTGCGGATTTGCACTTCAATCGGTGTACCAAACGGGCCAAACAGCGTGGTATGCAAGGACTGGTAACCGTTGGCTTTGGGGATAGCAATATAGTCTTTAAAGCGGCCTGGAATCGGCTTGTACAAAGCATGCAAAGCGCCTAGCGTCAGGTAGCAGGCCGCCGTGTCTTTCACGATGACGCGAAAACCGTAAATATCGCTAATTTGCGATAACTTCATCGATTTTTCGGTCATTTTTTTATAAATGCTATACAAGTGCTTCTCGCGGCCTTGTATGTCATATTCAATCTGGTACTGCGTCAGCTGGTTCTGGATCGCTTCCTGGATTTTGCTGACCACTTCCTTGCGGTGGCCGCGCGCAGTGCGGATCGCCTTGTCAATCACACGGTAGCGGTTTGGGTAGAGGTACTTGAGGCTGAGGTCTTCCAGCTCGTGGTAAATCGGGTTAAGGCCGAGGCGGTTAGCAATCGGCGCATAAATATCCAGCGTTTCGCGCGCAATGCGTTTTTGTTTTTCCGGACGCATGGCATCCAGGGTTTGCATATTGTGCAAGCGGTCCGCCAGCTTGACCAGAATCACGCGCACATCCTGGCTCATGGCCAGCAGCATTTTGCGGAAATTTTCGGCCTGCGCCTGGGTTGCAGTTTGCAGTTCAACCTTATCCAGCTTGGTCAGGCCATCCACTAGGTCTGCCACTTGTTTGCCAAACCGTTCGGTGATGGCAGCACTGTCCACCTCGGTGTCTTCCACCACATCGTGCAGCAAGGCGGCCAGCAGCGTGGGTAAATCCAGGTGCAATTTAGCCAGGATACAGGCGACAGAAATCGGGTGGGTGATGTAGGGTTCGCCGGTTTTGCGGGTTTGACCGGCATGCGCCTGGTCGGCATAGCGGTAAGCCTGCCAGACCAGTTGCACTTCTTCTTCGTTGAGATACTTACGGATGAGCTGGGTAAGGGGAGAATCCTCACGGTCAGCTGGGAGCAAGTCCACTTCTTCCAGGGGAGACCTGGACTTGCGGTGGGCAGAATCGCCTTGGGTGTGGGGCATGGCTGCTTATACTTGGCCCTTTTTCGCGAGCAGCTCAACGCCAATCTTGCCAGCAGCAATTTCGCGTAAGGCCAGCACAGTCGGCTTATCTCTTTGTGAGTAACCGCTGACTAATGGATCAGAACCGTTCGCCAGTTGTCTGGCGCGGTAGGCGGCAACCAGTGTCAATTGAAAACGGTTAGGAATGTTGTCCAAGCAATCGTCGACAGTAATACGTGCCATATAAACCTCTTAAAATGTGAACCTGACTTGTTAGACTAAGCCTCGCGCGGGTGCGCGATGTCAGGTAAGTGATTGAATCAATGACGCGTGGCAGGCCACCTGGCGGTTTAACTGCAAGCGCTGGGCGCGAACAATCGCCATCAGATCCTGCAAGGCCACGTCAAAATTATCATTAATTGTAACATAATCAAACTCATGCACGTGACGCATCTCCTCACGTGCAGCTGCCAGGCGTTGTGTGATCACGGCCTCGCTATCCTGGCCGCGGGTGTTCAGGCGGTGGGCCAGTGCTTCAATGGAAGGCGGCAGGATAAAAATAGACGTCACCTTGGGGAACAGGGTGCGGATTTGTTGGGCGCCTTGCCAGTCAATCTCAAGGATCACATCCCGGCCTTCGGCTAAGGCGTTTTCGACTTCACTTTGCGCCGTGCCATAACGGGCACTGTGCACATGGGCGCTTTCTAAAAAACCGCCATTGTCCAAAATTTCAAGAAACGCTGCTTCAGAAACAAAATGATAATGAATGCCATCTTCTTCACCGGGGCGGGGCGCGCGCGTGGTGTGTGAGACGGACAGTTTAAGGATGGGATCCTGCGCCAGCATGGCACGTACCAGACTGGTTTTACCGGCGCCTGAGGCGGCAGAAATCACAAACAAATGGCCTTGGCTCATGAGGTGCTCCATGCCGGATTGGGTAAAGAAGAAAACACGGCTTTCAGCCCTTCCCCCCAGCCCTTGCGGATGCTGGCGTAATAAGGGTCATCTTCCATCAGGCGTTGCCGGCAATCGGCGCTTAAACTATCAGTACGGTATATCATCAAATCAATCGGTAAAGCCACAGAAATATTGCTGCGGATGGTGGAGTCAAACGAAATCAGCACGCATTTTACCGCATCTGTGACACTGGTTTGATGTTTGATGACCCGGTCTATGATAGGTTTGCCATATTTGGTCTCGCCAATCTGCAAATAGGGCGTGTCCGGCGTGGCTTCAATGAAGTTGCCCGCCGCATACACATTAAATAGCCGTGGTTTTTCGCCCTTGATTTGCCCTGCAACGAGGATGCTGGCGCTAAAGTCGATGTTGTGTTCCTTGAGCGCTTTGCCATCGCGCTGGTGAACCGTGCGCATGGCGGCACCCACGACACTGGCCGCTTCAAACAATGACTGCACATTGTGCAGGTGTGCATGCGGATCCGCTGACTTTAGCTGTTCACGGCACAGGTTGACCACCGATTGGGTAATCGCCAGGTTGCCTGCGGTAAGCAACACAATGGTGCGCTCGCCAGGCACTTCAAATACATGCATTTTGGGCGCGATGGCCACCTGGTCTACGCCCGCATTGGTCCGCGTGTCAGAGGCCAGCACCAGGCCTTGTTCCAGCAAAATCCCCACACAATAAGTCATAACAATCAGTGATCAAAAGGTGAAATGGTAAAGGGCATCATAGCATGCTCAAGCAAGCTACTGCTGCGCCCTTTGCGCCTGTTGCAGCAGAAGCTGCTGGCGCTGTGAGGCCGTATTGGCGGCATGCTGGTTTACGCTGACCACACTGGCCATGCCTTCTATGCCACCACCCATGCGTGAACCGGTGACCGGGCTGGCGCTGCGGTAATCCAGCCCGTGGGCGAGCCTGACATGGGTTTCGTTCACCCGCGTGCCATTCGAAACATCCAGCCCCTGCCATTGCCCCTCTTGCCATACATCGACCCAGGCATGTGTTTGCATCAGGCTGCCATCCACCGTAAACAAGTAGCCGCTCACATAGCGCGCAGGCAGGCCGATACTGCGGCAGCAACCGATAAACGCGTGGGCATGGTCCTGGCAAACGCCTTGGCCAAGATGAAATGCCTCAGCAGCGGTCGTATCCACCTGGGTTGCACCCTTGATATATTGCATGTGTTCACGCAGGGCATGCATCATGTCAGTCACCGGCGCGTTGATAAAGCGTTGCGCAAACGCAGCCATGGCGGCGTCGGCTTGCGTCAATGGTGTTTCGCGCAGGTAAATTTCGACAGGCAGTGTGCTGGCAGACGCCCCTGTGTCGATGCCGGTTTCCACGGTGCCAGAGACGGTAATCAGTAATTCTTCGTGCGGCTGGTCGATGACCAGGGTGTGGGCCTGGTTGCCAAACGCATCTTCAAAAGGGGTGAGCTGGCCATTGACCTTGAGTTGCCAATGCCTGACCTGTTGACCATCACCGTTGCTGGGCGTCAGGCGCAACTGTTGGATGGTGTATTGCACCATTTCGCTGAAAACATATTGTGTCTGGTGTTCAATATTCAGTAGCATCTTGCGCTCTTCATCAGGAAACACACTGTAAGAGGCTACGCGCGGGTAATGAGTGCTTTATCCCGCTCGCCCATTGATTGCATGTTTCCGTAAAAAAGCGCAGCGCTGTCTTTCAACAGTCTGCGCTGAGGGGGTTCATGGCACGCTATGGCACGCGTTTGTGCGCGTCTGGATTACGCGGTCGCACTTAAAAAGTTACGCTGTATTTCTTCGCCCAGCTTGCGGTTGGCCAGGATAAACTCATCCAGAAAATGATGGACACCATCCTTAACGATATCCAGCATGCGGCCATAGTGTAGTTTTGCATGCATCTGACCCGCTAAACGCTCGGCTTCTGTCTGGCGGCTACCGGCCACCTGGCGCAAAATCGGCATGATTTCGGCATAACAGGCATGGAGTGAACGCGGCATGTCTTCACGCAAAATCAGCAGTTCCGAGACTTTCATCGGCTCAATCGCATCGCGGTATACCTTCTGGTAAGCCTGGAAAGCTGAGACTGAACGCAAGACGGCACTCCACTCGTAGTAATCGACGGCGCCATCGTTGGCTTCTTGCATGGGCAGGAGGAACTCATATTTCACATCGAGCAGGCGTGCAGTGTTGTCGGCGCGCTCCATAAACGTGCCCAGACGTACAAAACTGAACGCTTCATCACGCAGCATGGTGCCAAAGCATACGCCGCGGAACAGGTGCGAACGGCTTTTCACCCATTCGCAAAATTCGCTTAAGCCGGTTTGGGTGAGATCCTGCTTGATATATTGCCCAAACTCCAGCCATAAGGTGTTCATGTTTTCCCAGGTTTCGGTAGTCATGGCCACACGCACGGCACGCGCGTTTTCACGGGCGCTACGCAAAGAGCTATAAATGCTGGAAGGGTTATTGCTATCCATCACCAGGTGTTTGATGACATTGGCGGCATTCAGCTCTTTGTAGGTGCTATCGTAAATGTCGCGGATACCGGCAATTTCAAGCACAGCATCCCACAGTTCTTTTTCATTGCTGCTGTCAGAAGGCAGCAATGACATGTTGTAGGTGACATCCAGCACGCGCGCGACATTTTCTGTGCGCTCAATATAGCGGGCCATCCAATATAAGTGATCTGCGGTACGGCTTAGCATATGACGGCCTCTTGATTCATTTGTTGTGCAGCCATTTGCGGTTGCAGGGATTCGACACACACGTCGTCGCGTTCCAGTACCCAGGTATCCTTGGTGCCGCCGCCTTGCGACGAGTTAACCACCAGTGAGCCTTCTTTGAGGGCGACGCGCGACAGCCCGCCGGGGACCACACTGACCGTCTTGCCCGAGAGCACGTCCATGATCTTGCGTTCGGCAGTTCCCACAGGCGCCTCTAAATCTATCAATCCATTAATGATTGTTTTCTATTTCTTAAGAGTCGGTGAGATTCAAGGATTAAAGTGCCGCACAGGTTTTTCCAGAGTCCATCCACCGCAAGCGACGTCAGGGACGGAGATCTG
>CAKZJM010000351.1 GCA_936943315.1 uncultured Methylophilus sp.
AGCGACTGGTACTGGATCACACGCCTGGAAACTCTGGACGAGGACGATAGAAAGAATGCGGATCGCTGGGTACTGGGCGTCACCAAACGGGTCAAGCGCAACCAGTTGCTCAAGTTCGAGTTTGTGGGTGGCAGCGGTGAATACGAAGATGTACCACGCGGATTTGTCTCGTCTTTTGCGGTGATGTTTTGATGCGGCTACAGTCTTCACCAGCACTTATTCTTAGCCTATGTTGCCTGCTGGCAATCAGCCTGGGCCTCACTCACCTTGCGATGGCCGCAGAGGATAGCCACACGATTGCGGTGATTGTGCCTGCCCAGCCGGGCTTGGCACCAGAGGTACATGCGGATGAGCTGGGCTTGATTTTTTGGCGGAAGAAACTCTATGCCTCTCATGGCCAGGCGCTGCATCCGGTGAATCTGCACAGTGAGCATCCGTTGCGGTTAAGATTTTCGCAGCAAGTGTTGCAGAGCAGCCCCAAGTCGCAAATCAACTACTGGAACGGCCTCTATTTTCACGGCGTACAGCCGCCGTATACCGTGCAGTCAGAAGAGGCGATGATACGCTATGTGGCTGAGACGGATGGGGCGATTGGCTATATTGATGCTTGTCATGTGGATGACCGAGTCAAGCCGCTGTTCTGGCTGAGTCCGGGCAAGCTGGCGACCGAGCCGCCAGCGTTGCGTTGCGACAGTAATTAATCAATCTGGGTTTTTGCAGGCAACAAATGTTTACGCTGCTCTTCTTGTAACTCGCGATTTTGAGCCAGCCAGCCAAACTCGGCATGGCATACTTCTGACTTCAATTCATAAGCTGTCAGCAAGGTACAAAACACATCGTCATGGCTCAATGGATAGTTTTCATAGGGCCTGACTTGCGACAGTTGGTAGTCAAAGTGCTGACCCAGCCACAAAATTGACGGCACATGGGTTTGTTCTTGTGGCGCAATCATATAAGGTGCGGCATGCAGGTAAATGCCATGTTCACCCAGCGACTCGCCGTGGTCAGCCACGTATAGCATCGCCGTTTCGCGCTTATCATCATATTTTTTCAAAAACTGGATTACTTCCGATAAGAAATAATCGGTATACAGGATGGCATTATCGTAGGAGTTATCAATTTCTTGTTGTGAGCACTCTGACAAACGGCCAGTTTTGCAAATAGGGGTGAATTTTTTGAATTCGTCCGGGTAGCGGCGGTAATATTCCGGCCCGTGATTGCCCATTTGGTGCAGCACAATCAGAATGTCGTGGTCTTTGTTCTCCGCCACAAACTTGTCCAATCCGCTCAGCATGCCGATGTCACGGCACTCATTGTCATCGCATACCGGATTATGCGCAGGTGACTTGAAGTCTTCATACGGCACGCGCAGTGCAACGCCTTTTGAATCAGAGTTATTGTCGCGCCACAATACCTTGACGCCTTCGCGAGTGAGTACGTCGAGGGCGTTTTCCATATGCAAGGCCTTGTCTTCGTCATACTGTTTCCGGGTCAGCATAGAGAACATGCATGGCACGGAGACCCCGGTAGAGGTGCCGCAAGAGGTGACTTGTTTAAAGCTGACTATGTTTTCTTTGCTGAGTTTGGGGTTGGTTTCGCGGCCATAGCCATTCAGTGAGAAGCGATCAAAGCGTGCGGTTTCACCGACCACCATGATAATCAGCTCGTGATGCTGGTCTGCTTCTACATTGACTGTATCCACTGCCGTCTTTTGCAGGCCTGTGATACTGTGCGAGAAGAGTTTCTTGGAGCCCCATTTCACCACTGAATAGTGGAAAAAGGTCGGGTTGGCATACATGCGTACCATTTTGTGTTCACGAATAAACGTCGCGTAATCGGCAGTGAAAGGGATAGTGACTAAGATCATGCCCAGTAACAATAACCCGATTTGTTTCAGGCGCGTGCTGAAAGGGTCACGACGGAAAAAGCGTGCAGGGATTTTCTTAAACAATAGCCATGCCGGAACGAGCCCTAGCAAGAGCATCTTGACCACAAATCCCCAGGACAGCAGGCCCATGATTTCAGCGCGGTCTGTTTTTGCAGCGTTGTCCAGCATGACATGATCAATGATCACGCCGAATTCATCCATGTAAAACGCAGCCCAGGCCGAGGTGACCAGAATGATGGCCAGGATCCAGCGCGCGGATTTGCCATGATTGAGCAGCATCAGCCATAACGTAATGCTAAAAGTAAAAAACAGGCTAATGCTGATGATAAAGCCTGCATTATGCGCATTGAACGGATAGAGGTTGAGTAAATGCTCAAACAAGGCATGATTGCCAGTGAACATCAGCCACAGGCTTACGCCCCAGATCAGGCAGATTTGTGGGGTAAAGAGCGCGCGTACGGCGCGGGAACAAGTTGCAACGATATTCATGAAGTGCGACTCTTGGAAAATGTAAACACCAGTAATAACCAGCCACACATCAGCCACAATGAAGTGAGGGTGTGTGATAAAAAGTGGGCGCCACGCATTTGTTGCGCCCAACCCAGCAGAAAGCCGACAGACAGTCCGGCAATGGCTACCCATAAAGCCTTGCGCGGCGCCTGTGGGAGCCACAACAAACACAGTGCGGATAACCAGACACCACTGGTCGTGTGACCGGCGGGAAAGCAGTGGCCCGCTTCAGCAGTTGGGTGGTAGCTAAATGTGGGCACCCAGGCTAAATCGCCGCCATAACGGGTAATGTCCCAAGGGCAAGCGTGTGGCATCTGATGTTTGAGGCAAGAGACAACAACGGCATTGAGCAGGGCCAGAAACACGATCCAGCGCAATTGATGACGGGTGGCCGCCGACAGACGATAGTGAAGTATTTTTTCTGGTGCACAGGCCAGAAACAGTAATCCCAGCCACACTGTAGTCAACAGGTGTTTGGTATAGGTATGCATGACGGTTTCGTAAAAAAAAGCATGCTTCAGCGGAAACTGATGGCTTGAAAAATCAAACTGACGGTCGGCCAGCATGAGGTCAACAGGCGTCAGATTCGCCAGCAAGACGATGCTGATAGCTGCCATTAGCCATAACCCCCATAGCGATAGCATGATCTTTTTTGATAACCACGGTCTATGCATGTTTGTTTTTGTTAAACCCTGTGTCGGCAAGTGTACGAGGCTGCGGCACAGATGTATAGCCCTATTATTCACCGAGTTGTCACAATCCTGTGTTTTAAATCCTGGCTATGGATGCAAACCACGTGCCAGTTATGATATTTTTCAAATAAATGAAATAAGTATTTGATTTGCATGGTGAAAGTATCGTTGTGAATGTGTTGGGATGGCAATGAGCTCCATAAGGGGCTGCAAAAAGTGCAGGGATCGCTTTTTTGAAAGACTGCGCTTACTGCAAAAGTTGCAGTCTGTAAATAGAGGTGTATTATTTAAGTAATTGATTTTAAATGGTAAAACTGTTTGGCACGAGGTTTGCAAATACTGAGCCAAGATAGGTCTCAGCGAGAAGATGATATGTTGCAAGCAGAACCGAATACCCCGTTTTACCACGCATCCTCAGCATATGAGTTGAGAGACTTTGCCCAGGCGAAGCGTTATCAAGTGGATGAGATTACTAGCCATATGGTTGAACATGACGCCCCTTGCCGCCGAGAGGTGGAGGCATTTATTGCAGCGGTGTTCAAGCAGGTTTATGGCGCAGAGATCAATCATTTTATGCCGCAGCTGGTCGCCTTGCGTGATGCGAGCGGCATTTTAATGGCTGCCTTTGGCTTGCGGAATGCCGCCCAGGAGACCTTGTTTCTGGAGCAATACCTGGACGAGCCGATTGAGCAATTGATGCCACGCCAACTGGGCAGAGAGATTGCCCGGGAAGAAATCACCTACATCGGTAACCTGGCGGTGGCGAATCCGCGCAATGCTGGCGTCTTGATTGCGCATGTGATCAAACATAGCATGAGCATGAATTTGCCGTGGGGAGTCGCGACCGCCCATCACAGCTTGCAAAATGGCCTGATCAAGGGTGGCGTAGATCTGTTTCCATTAGCCATGGCGAATCCTGGCCGGTTAAGTCCGGAAGAGCGGATGAAATGGGGCCGCTATTACAAGCAGACACCGCAAATCGTCGCCATACGTGGCGTGGCTGATCCTTTGTAAAATGAATCACAACCCCTGTGTACACGACGTGATATAAGTGACCGCCATATGATATTGCAAGAGATATGGGCGCAAGCCCAGCAACATCCACAGCACCTTGCTTTACAGGGGCAGGA
>CAKZJM010000352.1 GCA_936943315.1 uncultured Methylophilus sp.
ACCTTGCGTGGTATTACCTGCCGTTAATCCCAGCGTTGAAATCGGCACGATTTCATCACCGTGTAAGGCAACCAAGCCATGCGCCGGACGCACAAAATTCACGCTTTCCCAGCCATCATTGATCTGGTAAGTCATCACTTTGGGGATAGGCAATTTCGCCAGCGTTTCATCCAGTGCTTTTTGCAAGCCTTCTTGCAAGGTGGCACCTGCCTGGGTCGCATCCAGAAACAGGATATCCGCTTTGCCGTCGTTTTCTTTGCGCAGCTTGGCGACAGCACTTTCATTCTCGCCCAAAGCCTGCAATTTCTTCACTAACGCGGGGGTGGCATTGCCGCTGGCATCCAGGCCAACAGTGGCGGGCATCAGCTTTTGTGCGACTTGTTTGTCAGCCGCTTTGGCAGAGACATGGGTGATATGCGCAGCCAGACGACGTGGCGACGCAAAGGTGGTCACCATACTGTCATCGGCCAGCAAGCCAGCTGATTTCAGGCTTTCAGCCAATACACCACTAAAAGCTTCACCCAGTTTTTTCAGTGCCTTAGGCGGCAGCTCTTCTACAAATAATTCAACTAACAGGTTGCGGGTACTCATGCGGCGGCTTTCTTGTTTTGTTCTGCTTGTTCGCTCTCAAGTTTGGCGATGACTTCATCGGCCCAGGCTTTAGGCGCCATGGGGAAGCCCAGTCTGGCGCGGCTATCCAGGTAGCTGGCCGCGACTGCACGGGCCAGGTTACGGATACGGCCGATGTAGGCCGCGCGCTCAGTCACCGAAATCGCACCACGCGCATCGAGCAGGTTAAAGGTGTGCGCGGCCTTTAATACCTGTTCGTAGGCTGGCAAGGCGAGTTTCACCTCCATCAGGTGTTTGGCCTGTTTTTCGTGCGCATTAAACGCAGTAAACAGGAAGTCAGCATCGGAATGCTCAAAGTTATAGGTCGACTGCTCAACCTCATTCTGGTGGAACACGTCGCCGTATTTCACGCCAGGCGAGTACTCGAGGTCATACACGTTCTCCACACCTTGCAGGTACATGGCCAACCGCTCCAGGCCATAGGTGATTTCACCAGTGATGGGCTTGCAATTGATACCCCCAACTTGCTGGAAGTAGGTAAACTGTGTCACCTCCATACCGTTGAGCCAGACTTCCCAGCCCAGGCCCCAGGCACCCAGCGTGGGGTTTTCCCAGTCATCTTCTACAAAACGGATGTCGTTTTCTTTAAGGTTAAAACCTAGTGCTTCAAGTGAACCAAGATAGAGTTCGAGGATATTGGCCGGTGCGGGCTTGAGGACGACCTGGTATTGGTAGTAGTGCTGCAAACGGTTAGGGTTTTCGCCATAGCGGCCATCTTTAGGGCGGCGGCTAGGCTGTACATAGGCCGCCTTCCATGGCTCTGGGCCTAATGCCCGCAAAAAAGTAGCGGTATGGCTGGTGCCTGCGCCCACTTCCATATCGTAAGGCTGCAACAAAGTGCAGCCTTGTTTGTCCCAGTATTCCTGAAGCTTTAAAATAATTTGTTGAAAGGTCAGCACCATGATGCCTGATCCGCTTGATTGTAAAACGATTATTTTACCTGATTCGGACGAGGTTAAGAAATCGCCTTGCAGACCCGTTAAGAGAGTTAGATGGTTTTTTTAATGCTTATTGCGATTGTGGCATCACACAAAATTTGATAGATTGATTACATGAAATCATACCGCTCATGGGTATTACTGCTGACGCTCTGGTTTGCCTTGTTGCAAACCATGGCGCCGCTGTTGCACGCCCATGCTGCCGGCGACACCGCCGCCGATGACGGCCCGCATATGCATATGGTCGACATCCCCGCCCTGCATGCTGAAGCGGCCGAATCCAAACACCCGTTTCACTGGCATGTGCATTCTGAAAAATCACATGGCCAGATTATTGGCATGGGGCTAGCGATTAGCGAAAACAGCTCTCTGCTTTCGTTGCTGGATGCCTTTGCCAGCCTGTGCTTGACCGTCATCCTGCCGGCACTGTGTGTGCTGTCATTGTGTTTAGTGGCCGCTCAGCAACGCTATGGGCGACCGCAACATCACCGCGCAACACAACCCAATCTCCTCACCCGTCACAGCCCACGGGCACCCCCTTACGCCTGAACATTCTCACGTTGCACGGCTGGCATTTAGCCACCCGTTTGCCTGTTTTGTTCAGGAGTATGTATGTTTTATTTATGCAAGGGAGCCTGCCGCTCCCTGTTAATGACATGGTGCGCAGGGCTGATACTTGGCTATGCGACTGCCGCGCTGGCTGAAAGCCCAGAGCCACACGACAGTGACCATATCGACACCGTTTCGACCAATCCGCGCTTAACCCTGCATGAGGTCTTGCAGCAGGTGGTTGCCATCCACCCTCAGCAATCGTTGCTGGCCGCACACCAGCAGATGGTGCAGGCGCGCAGGACCATGGCCAATAGCTGGCTGCCCCAAGCCCCATCGGTCGGCTTTTCACACCAGAGCGATGCTTTTCTCAGCCGCCGCGATGAACGGGAGTGGCAAGCGCAGGTGCAGATCCCCATCTGGCTGCCCGGCCAGCGCCAGGCCCGTGATGAAGTGGCGACGCTGGCTGATAACAGCCTGCTGCAAGACCGTGCCGGGCTGCAACAACTGGCCGCCGATTTATTGCGCAATGCCGTGTGGGACATCGCCCTGCGCCGCAATGACATCAGCTTGATGGAAAACCGCCGTAACACCATGCGCAGCATTGCCGATGACGTGCAAAAACGTTTCAAGGCAGGTGAAGTCGCCAGGCTGGAGGTGATGCAAGCCCAGCAGGAGACCTTGCAGACGGAACGGCAACTGGTCTTGGCAACTGCCGAGCTCATGCATGCGCAGTTCCGTTACCAGCAGCTCACTGGTCTGCAAGAAATGCCCGCCAGACTAGAAGAACCACTCTCTACCCGGCAAGACTATACCGAGTCTGCGTTCTGGCAGGCAGCCCTGGCCCGCGTCAGGCTGGCTGAGGGGCAGCGCAACCTGACCATGATTGAGTATAGGCAAAACCCGCAAGTGACCATCAACACCCGCACCATGCAGGGCGGGTTTGATAGCCAGTTTAATAGCAGCATGGGCGTCGCCATTAACATTCCCCTGCAAAGCGAAGTGACGCGCGCGCCACAACTGGCCAATGCCGAACAGAATATCGGCGATGCCAAAAGCCAGCTCGAATCACTGCAGCGTACCCTGGAAACAGCCTTGCACGAAGCCGAGCATAACCTGCATGTCAGCCGTCAGGAGCTGACGCTGATCCAGCAACAGCAAGCCATCGCCAGTGAAAACGCCACCCTCGCCCGCAAAGCCTACCGCTTGGGCGAGCTTGACCTCAACCAGTTGTTACGCCTGCAATTACTGGCGTTTGAAGCTGATCGCAGCTTGAGCAGCCAACAGTTACAAGTGCAATGGAACATTGCCAAATACAACCAGGCCGTAGGAGTCCTGCCATGAACAGAATACTTTTTTTAATCCTCTCCGCCGCCCTGTCATTACACGCATGGTCTGCCACCGTATTGCCGCTATCAGCGACACAACTCAAACAGATGCAAGTGCAGTGGGGGCATTTGCAACCACAAAACACCGGCCTTTCTGCCAGTTATCCGGCCGAGGTCGTATTGCCACCGACACAAACCCGCGTCGTCACTGCGCCACAAGGCGGCCTGATCACACGACTCAATGTGAGCGTGGGTGACCGCGTGAAACAGGGGCAGGTGATCGGCCAATTAAGCAGCCCTGACCTGGTGACCTTACAAAGCAACTACCTGCAAAGTGAAACTCAGGCCAGGTTGCATGCGCAGGCCCTCAAACGTGACCAGGAGTTATTCAAGGATGGCATCATCTCGCAGCGGCGCATGCAGGAAACACAAAGCGCCTATGAAACCAGCCAGGCGCTCATGCATGAACGCCAGCAAACCCTGAAGCTGGCTGGCATGGGTGAGGGCCAGATTCAGCAACTGGCGCAAAAACGCAGTATGCAAAACGGCATGTCTATCGTTGCGCCTATCAGCGGGCAGATCATGGAGCAGCAACAGCAAGTAGGCTCACGGGTCGATATGGCGATGCCCATTTACACTATCAGCAATCCGAATCCTTTATGGCTGATGATACAACTACCGATTGCCCAGGCCCAGCAATTGAGCCCGGGCGCCACGGTGCGTTTACCTAAACTGGGGCTGACCGCCAAGGTAGACACGGTGTTAAGGCAATTGAATAAAAACAACCAGACCACACAGGTGCGCGCGTCTATCAGCCAGGGTGCCGAACAGTTATCGGTGGGCCAGATCGTTGATGTCGCCTTGGTTGAACAAACGACGCAAGGATCACATGCCAGTTTCGCCGTGCCGAGAACTGCCGTGGCCAGGCAAGGTGAGCAAGCCGTGATTTTTGCCCAGCATGCCAAAGGCGTGGCTGTGATCCCAGTGAAGGTGTTGCTGGAGCAAGACCAGCAACTCACGGTAGAGGCAAATATACAGGGCAATGAAACGATTGCCGTGCAAGGCGTGGCCGCGCTCAAAGGCCACTGGCTGGGTTTGGGTGGGGAATAATATGCTGCATTGGCTCATAGAACACTCGCTCAAACAAAGACTGCTGATCTGTGTTTTCACCATTGGCTTGCTGTTTGCCGGATGGACGGCTTACCAAACGATTCCGATTGACGCGTTTCCGGATGTCTCTTCGACACAGGTCAAGATCATCATTAAATCACCGGGCATGACGCCTGAAGAGGTTGAGGCCAGGATCACGGCGCCGATTGAAGTCGAAATGCTGGGCATTCCCAGGCAAACCAGCCTGCGCGCGGTGGCCAAATATGCGCTGACTGATATCACCATCGATTTTGAAGATGGCACCGATATTTACTGGGCACGCCAGCAGGTCACCGAGCGCCTCAATAACGCCTGGGCCAACCTCCCGCCAGAAGTGTCTGGCGGCATCGCACCCATGACCACACCTCTGGGTGAAATGTTCATGTTCACCATTGAATCAGACACGCTCAGCTTGCAGGAAAAACGTACCCTGCTTGACTGGGTGATCCGCCCACGCCTGCGCACCGTGCCTGGCGTGGCGGATGTCAACGCCCTCGGTGGCCTGGTGCGCAGCTTTGAAATCGTGCCGGATAACGCCAGGCTTCAAGCCCGCGGCATTGCCTTGAATGACCTGCAAACCGCCCTCAGCGAGAACAATCACAATGACGGCGCAGGCCGGCTCAAAGATGGTGAAGAGTCACTGCTGGTGCGTGCCGAAGGCGCTTTCAAGACCCTGGACGATATCCGCAATACGGTCATCAAGGGCCAGCAAGGCAGCCCGGTACGGATTGCCGATATCGCGGATGTCCGCATAGGGGAATTAACGCGCTATGGCGCCGTGAGCCGCAATGGCAAAGGCGAAGCGGTGGAAGGCCTGGTGCTCGGTTTACGCGGTGCCAATGCCCGGCAAGTGGTAGAAGGCGTGCGGGCCAAGCTGGTTGAAATCAAGCCCAGCCTGCCCAAAGATGTGAAGATTGAAGTGTTTTATGACCGCGGCAACCTGGTAGACCGGGCCGTGCACACGGTGAATAAAGCGCT
>CAKZJM010000353.1 GCA_936943315.1 uncultured Methylophilus sp.
GGGCATCAAAGCAAACTGTACCGGTTGTGGAGTGCGCATCATGATTACGTCAAATTTGATGTCTCAGTGATTCACCAGGCGGCACAGCAACCGGCATTGGCCAATGCCTTGAAAGGACTGGTCGCAGCCGTACAAGATTTGGGCAGTACACCGGTGATTTTGGGCATAGAAACACAACAGCAGCTTGATATTGCAATAGCCTCCGGGGCGACAGTGCTACAGGGCAACCTGCTCGCTGCTCCCGTGGTGGCCAAGGTCATCAATGACGAATATCAGCATCGCTCGCCAAAAGTCGCTTAACCCCTCGTCACTTATATAACAGGCGCTTATAAATTAATGATTATTCATTCTTTTGAGATTTAAAAGAATACCGCTACATTAGCGCCTGTTTAACCTTGTCACAAAAGAACATGGCAACCAAAAAAAAGAAACACTTACTACCCGGCTACGGGCTGTCACTGGGGTACACGCTGGTTTATTTAAGCCTGATTGTACTGATTCCATTAGCTGCCGTTTTTTTGCGTACGACTGAACTGAGCTTGCATGAGTTTTGGGCCGTGGTCACCACACCGCGTGTCGTCGCGACTTATAAATTGACCTTCGGCGCTTCGTTTATCGCTGCTGTGATTAATATGGTATTCGGCCTGCTCACGGCCTGGGTGCTAGTTCGCTACCAGTTTTTTGGTAAAAAAGTACTTGATGCCCTGGTTGATTTGCCGTTCGCGCTGCCAACCGCAGTCGCCGGTATCGCGCTGACAGCCATTTATGCCCCCAACGGCTGGATAGGCCAGTGGCTGGAGCCCCATGGCATTAAAGTGGCTTTCACACCACTCGGTGTGATGGTCGCGCTCACCTTTATCGGCTTGCCATTTGTGGTGCGTACCGTGCAACCTGTGCTCGAGGATTTTAGTGCCGAGGCCGAAGAAGCCGCGGCCAGTCTGGGCGCCAACCGCTGGCAAACCTTCTACAAAATTATTCTGCCCGCCATCTGGCCAGCCTTGCTAACAGGGTTTTCCCTGGCATTCGCCCGCGCAGTCGGTGAGTATGGGTCAGTGATCTTTATTGCAGGCAATATGCCCATGATTTCTGAAATCACGCCCCTGATGATTATCACCAAGCTGGAACAATATGATTATGCTGGCGCAACGGCAATTGCAGTGGTCATGCTCCTGATTTCATTTGTGTTACTGCTGCTGATTAATCTCTTGCAGTGGTGGAGTAATCATAGGCACGGTAATAAATAATCAGCTGTACGGGCGCCTTGTGCTTCATTCTGCTCGTTCAATATTTGGATAAATCATAGAAAAGTTTATGCATCCCACACAATTTCAACAATATCAGGGCAAAGTGGCCTCCAAGCGTGCCACGTCTGAGCCAACATGGGTGCGCTGGAGCCTGATTGGCCTGGCAGTCGCATTTCTTGGCCTATTTTTGCTCGTGCCCTTAGCCGCCGTGTTTGCCGAGGCCTTGCGCAAAGGCTGGGGCGTTTACCTGGCTGCGATTACCGAGGCTGACGCCTTGTCGGCCATGAAGCTGACCCTGATTGCTTCAATCATCTCAGTGCCGTTGAACCTGGTGTTTGGTGTCGCCGCGGCTTGGGCGATTACCAAGTTTGACTTTAAAGGCAAAAGCTTTCTCATCACTCTGATTGATCTGCCGTTTGCCGTTTCACCGGTCATCGCCGGGTTGATCTTTGTGCTGATATTCGGCCTGCAAGGCTGGTTTGGTGAATGGCTGATTGATCATGACCTCAAAGTGGTTTTTGCTGTGCCTGGCATTGTGCTGGCGACTATTTTCGTGACTTTCCCATTTGTAGCCCGCGAGTTGATCCCACTGATGCAGGCGCAAGGTAAAGAAGAAGAAGAGGCTGCATTGGTCTTAGGTGCTTCCGGCTGGAAAATGTTGTGGCATGTGACCTTGCCTAATGTGAAGTGGGGCCTGATTTACGGCGTGATTCTCACCAATGCGCGGGCCATGGGCGAGTTCGGTGCGGTGTCCGTGGTGTCCGGTCATATCCGCGGCCTCACCAACACCATGCCTTTACATGTCGAGATTTTATACAACGAATATAACTAT
>CAKZJM010000354.1 GCA_936943315.1 uncultured Methylophilus sp.
GGCAAGAAGAGGACGCCTATCATTGCCCTGACTGCCAGCGTGCTTGAGCAAGACCGGCAAGCCGCAATCGAGGCCGATATGGATGGCTTTGCCTCGAAACCGGTTGAATTGCCGCGCTTACTGGCCGAGATGCAACGGGTATTACACCTTGCCCCGGCTTCAATCGCCGAGCTGCGGCCTACGTCCGCAGCCACCCTGCCTTTTGACTTGAAAAAAGGGGCGGTATTATGGGGTGACCAACCCACTTATCTGCGCGAGATATCACTATATTTGCAAGAAACTCCGCAACATCTGGAAGCCCTCAACCAGGCCATTTCAGACCAAGACCTGTCCGCATTGAAACACGCTGGTCATGCATGCAAGGGGGTGAGCGCCAATCTGGCCCTGACGGGGCTACAAGAAATCTATCATGATGTTGAGCAGATGACAGAGGCCGACTGGCAGCGCTGTCCGGCCTTGTTGCAGCGTCTGAACGCAGCCATTGCCTCTTTGCAAGCGTCTATCGCCCCCCTACTGGCGGCCATGCCTGCACCGCAAGCAAATGCCAGCGAAAATGTAGATACCCGCCAACTCGTCTCCTGGCTGCAATCATTACGCGATCACGCTGCCAATGCCGAGCTCGATGATGTCTTGATCAACAACCTTAGCCAGTCTGCACCCATGGCGTGGCGCCCATCGCTCAACAAGATTATGCAGTTGCTGAATGATTTTGACTTTGAACAGGCGACCACTCATATTGATCAACTATTGGCAATCCAGGCACAGGAGACCCCCTTATGATGGATCAAACAAACCAGCCTAAAATTCTGATTGTGGACGACGAGCCGCTCAACCTGAAAATACTGAAACAGGTATTACAAGACGACTACAGGCTGAGCTTTGCCAAAAGTGGCATGGATGCCCTGGAGCTGGTTAATAAAGAACGGCCAGGGTTGATACTGCTCGACGTCATGATGCCCGGCATGACAGGCCTGGAAGTCTGCCGACAGCTAAAGAGCCATCCCGATACCCATACTATCCCTGTCATTTTTGTCACGGCGCTGTCCGATGAAGCAGATGAGTCTGAAGGTTTTGCGGCCGGGGCAGTCGATTATATTAACAAACCGATTTCCCCTGCTTTGGTCAAGGCGCGCGTTAAAACACATTTATCGCTGGTGCATATTGATGAGCTTAAACGTACCCACCTAGAGCTGATCCAGCGCCTGGGCCGTGCGGCGGAATTTAAAGACAACGAAACGGGCATGCACGTCATCCGCATGAGCCATGTGTCTGGCAGGATCGCCCTGCAAATGGGATTTGATGCAAGCTTTGCCGAGTTGTTGGTGCAAGCTGCGCCTATGCATGATATTGGCAAGATTGGTATTCCGGACAATGTGTTGCTAAAGCCCGGCAAACTGGATACGGAAGAATTAAGAATCATGCGCACACACCCTCAAATAGGGGCCGGGATTCTGGATAACTCAACTTCTGCATTAATTAAACTGGCACATACCGTCGCCCTTTACCACCATGAAAAATGGGATGGCTCCGGCTATCCTTTTGGCCTCAAAGGCACAGATATCCCGATCGAAGCGCGCATTGTCGCCGTTGCAGATGTGTTTGATGCATTGCTCAGCAAGCGTCCTTACAAAGAGCCCTGGCCGCTTGAAAAAACAATAGAAGAAATCAAATCGCAAAGCTACCGCCATTTTGATCCGGCGGTGGTGGAAGCCCTGATGGCCTGCCTGCCCGATTTGATCGCCATTAATGACAAATGGCGTGAAGAAGCATAATTCACTTCTTCACGCCATGTGATGAGGCATGCCTTCTGCCAATAAAACGGGCATAAGCCTAGCCGCTAGCCGAGGGCTTTTTTCAACAGCTCGTTGACCTGCGCCGGATTCGCCTTGCCCTTGGAGGCCTTCATACACTGGCCCACCAGCGCATTAAAGGCTTTTTCCTTGCCTGCTTTATATTCTTCAACCATGGCCTGATTCGCCGCCAGCACATCATTGATAATCGCTTCAATGGCGCCGCTATCTGATACCTGCTTCAGGCCTTTGGCTTCAATGATGGCATCCACTTCGCCTTCACCCGCCCACAAGCCTTCAAACACTTGTTTAGCCGCGTTGTTGGAAATGGTGTTATCGGCGATACGCTTCAGCAAGGCTGCCAATTGCGCGGCAGACACCGGGCTATCAACAATGGTTTTCTCGTCCGCATTCAGTTTGGCCGATAACGCGCCCATCACCCAGTTGGCGGCTTGTTTAGGCTCGGCACCTGCATTCACCACCGAGACAAAATAATCCGCCAGACTACGTGAAGAAGTCAGTGCGCTGGCATCGTAACTGGAGAGTTGGTACTCACTGATCAGGCGCGCTTGCAGGGCTTGTGGCAATTCTGGCATCTCGGCTCTGACCCGCGCTTTATCCGCCTCGGTCACTTCCAGTGGCAATAAATCAGGGTCAGGGAAGTAGCGGTAATCATTGGCTTCTTCCTTGGTACGCATGGCACGCGTTTCACCGGTATCCGGGTTGAATAACACGGTGGCTTGCTGAATGGTGCCGCCATCTTCCAGCGTTTCAATCTGCCACTGGGTTTCGTACTCAAT
>CAKZJM010000355.1 GCA_936943315.1 uncultured Methylophilus sp.
GCTCAACATCGCCATGGCGGCAATCGCGACGCCATACAGGCCTGCCAGGTGAAAGGCTACATAAATCGCAATACAGACAGAAATCACCGGCAGGGCAGTTGATTTCATAGAGACGCCTATGCCTGCAATAATGTTGGTCGCGTGACCGGTGGTGGAAGCTTGTGCCACATGTTTGACTGGCGCGTAATCGGTCCCCGTATAGTATTCAGTGATCCATACCAGGGCGGCGGTGAGTACCAGTCCAACTGCGCAGGCGCCAAACAGGGCCTGGCTTGAGACAGTGACCTCGCCGTGTGTATAGCCTTGTGGAAACACATATTGCGTCACAAAATAAAAGGCAATCAGTGACAGCACGCCCGCCACCGCCAGCCCTTTATATAAGGCTGGCATGACATTCTTCATGCCAGGCGAAGCTTTGACAAAGAAACAGCCAATAATGGAGGCAACGATAGACACCGCGCCTAGCAGTAAAGGATAAATGACACCGTTGGCACCCGCTTCTGCCGCCATCAGCCCGCCAAGCACCATGGTTGCAATCAGTGTCACGGCATAGGTTTCAAACAGGTCGGCGGCCATCCCGGCACAGTCACCTACATTGTCCCCCACATTGTCGGCAATCACGGCCGGATTTCGCGGGTCATCTTCGGGGATGCCAGCTTCTACTTTACCTACCAGGTCAGCACCCACATCTGCTCCTTTGGTGAAGATGCCGCCCCCAAGCCGGGCGAAAATAGAAATTAAGGAGGAGCCAAACGCCAGGCCGATCAATGGGTTCAAGTCAGCGGCTTGTTCTGCCCCCAGGTAGATGTAAAACCCAGCAACCCCCAGCAAGCCCAGGCCAACCACCAGCATGCCGGTAATCGCGCCGCCTTTAAAGGCGACATCCAGCGCTGGCCCAATACCATTGGTGGCGGCTTGTGCCGTCCTCACATTCGCCTTCACTGAAACATTCATGCCTATGAAACCACAAGCTCCAGACAACACCGCGCCCAACACAAAACCAATGGCCGTCTGTGGGTTAAGAAATATGCCGATCAAGATGGCGAGTACCACTCCGACCAATGCGATGGTTTTATACTGCCTCGAAAGATAGGCGCCTGCGCCTTGTTGAATGGCCCCCGCAATTTCTTGCATGCGGGCATTGCCCGCGGGTAACCCTGAAATCCATTGACTCATTACTACGCCATATAGCACCGCCAATACTGCAGCACCTAAGGCTAACATTAATGCGACTGACATGACTTCTCCTGTTCCTGATGAAACTGCGTTGAACGTAATGACTTTATAATTAAACCTGTTACACACTTGTAAATAAAATGTAACGGGTTGGGGCATTATTGCACTATTAAAGTGCGTCCACAAGCGTGTTTTAGGAGCGTTTTAGGAGCCGAAAAAAATCGGTTAATCGTCGCGTTGCTGGTCAATAAAATGACGTAAAGCGGCTTGAAGTGCAGGATTGTTGACTTGGTTGGCACACGTTTCCAAAGTGCTTAAAGCGTGATCAGAAGGGGCTTTGATCCGTTTATGCTTGCTTTGTTGGCGAGATTTTACTTGCACTTTGACCTTAATTGCGTTAAGGTTTAAGCCTTTGATTTTCCGGGAATTTTGGCAAAAATCCCGGATTTTTCGCAAGAGTTGGGTTTCCATTAGCCTGATTCTGCTGGCCACTGCGCCCGATTGCACTGCAATCGTCAATGCGCCATCATTGAAGGCCAGCACATGTGAAAGCCTGGAAAATTCCGGGGCAACCGCAGACCAGCATGCTTGCAACTGCTGGCGATCATCAGCCTCTTGTAACAAAGGCTTGAGGTCTTGATGATGTTTGAAAATCTGGTTGATTTTGAACATGGCGGCTTGTCTACAGAATGCTTGAATATTGTACACCACTCAGTCTGCAACCGATGGACTGGCAGCCTGGTGAATAGCGAGAGTTCGTAGCATGATTAATATCATTATTGTTTCAGACAAAATGTCCAAGCCCAAAACATTGGGCGTATTCGAAAGTTTGGGCGCCGTATTGGCGTTGATCCTGGTACCTGTGGTGTTAACTTTATTGTTTATCACGCCACAGCAAGTGATTAAGTCGCAAGGTGTGAAGGCCATGTTGCCGCCGCATTTGCGCGGCGCGATGCTGTCTACCCAAAGTCATCTCGATGCCTATGCCAAGCAGATTGGCGAGTTGCAGGCACGTATCATGCGATTGGACGCACAGAATCAGCGCTTATCAAAACTGGCTGGCGTGAAGTCGAGTGCTGAGCCTATCAGCCAAAGAACACCCGTCAATCAAAACCCCTCGGGCGAGGATGCCACTGCCAATGTTGGCATGGGTCAAGGCGGCCCGCTGATCAAAGACTCCCCGCTCAGTGAAGAGGATTTAAAAGCAACAATTGAGCAGATGTCGGCTAACCTGGATTTGCGCGATGAATACCAGGGTAAGATCGAAGCGAAACTGCTGCAAAAAAGTGTGTTGCGTGAGATGTTACCCAATAGCAGTCCGGTTGAAGCGGCGTACAGTTCATCCAGTTATGGCTGGCGCATAGACCCCATGAGCGGTCATCGCGCCTTTCACGAAGGATTGGATTTTCCTG
>CAKZJM010000356.1 GCA_936943315.1 uncultured Methylophilus sp.
GGTGCATTTCTTTTGGTTACTTATTCTTTGGGCAAGCAAAGAAAAGTAACTCGCCGAGGGGCGAAAAAGAACATGCCAAACAATCACAAATGAGTCACGTGGGCATACATACCCACCTTTCAAAGTAAAGAACAACTTTTTATTGCAATACCAACACGCCTGGATTCCGGCCTACGCCGGAATGACTAACTTGTTGCAGAGCGCTTACTTTTGGCAAAGCCAGCCCTTAGACAGGCGCAGAGCATCCTCTGCGAAACCCCTGCTCCACCCTACGCCGAAATGACGAAGCAAATAAAGTAACTTAAATTACCTCGCAAAAAAGAATGACTTTCCCCTCCCTTTGCCCACAAAAAAAACCGGATATCACTATCCGGTTCTTTCATCGCTTAGGAAAAAGCTACATCCCTAAGGTCGGTGTCTTGATCCGTTCCGTCAAATGCGGTGCAATCACCTGCAACATCTGCCCAAATACCTTGGGGTTAGCCGCCACAATATTACCGGTACGCAACCAGCTTTCATTCCCTTCAAAGTCGCCGACGATACCACCCGCCTCCTGGACCAGCAACGCGCCAGCAGCAATATCCCAAGGTGACAGATTGATCTCAAAGAAACCATCACTATACCCAGCGGCTACGTAAGCCAGATCGAGTGCGGCAGAACCCGGACGGCGCAAGCCTGAGGTTTTCTTGGCCATATCACGGAAAATATTGATATAGGTTTCAAAATAACTGAAATCTTTGAACGGGAAGCCGGTTGAGAGCAGGGCTTCCTGCAATTTGGCACGTTGTGTCACGCGGATACGGCGGTTATTTAAAAATGCACCACTGCCGCGTGTGGCAGTAAACAAGTCATTGCGCACGGGGTCGTAAATCACCGCCTGGGTGAGCACGCCTTTTTCCTGCAAAGCGATTGAGATACAGTAAGCTGGGAAATTGTGCAAAAAGTTAGTCGTACCATCCAGCGGGTCGATAATCCAGATGCTGTCTGACTCGCTATTGGACTTGCCGCTTTCTTCGCCGTAAAAACCATGCGTAGGGTAAGCATCTTTCAACACGTCGATAATGGCTTGCTCAGCGTTACGGTCTACCTCGCTCACAAAATCGTTGGTGTCTTTCTGTTCGATTTTCAAGGCGCCGATATCGAGCGCGGCACGGTTAATAATTTTGCCTGCTTCACGCGCGGCGCGAATGGCGACATTGAGGGTTGGATGCATGCTGTGGGATTCTTGATTCAACTGATAAAATGCTATTTTAGCTTTTTACACGCTTAGCCACAAACACAACGGCAACAAATCATTCATGTCATCCACTCCAGAATCCGCCCTTTTTGCAAATATCCGCGTGGTTTTATGCCAAACCAGCCATCCTGGCAACATCGGTTCCACGGCGCGCGCCATGAAAACCATGGGTTTAAGCCGCCTCTACCTGGTGCGACCCAAGCATTTTCCAGACAGTGAGGCTAATTCACTGGCCGTCAATGCCGGTGACGTGCTTGATCACGCGATTGTCACTGAAAACCTGGAAGAAGCCTTGGCGGATTGCCAGTTTGTGATTGGCGTGAGTGGTAAAGAACGTTCACTGTCGCAGCAAGTGATGACGGTGCGCGAAGCCGCGCAAGAAGTGAAAGCGGTTGCCAGCCATAGCCAGGTCGCACTGGTCTTTGGCACCGAAATGAGCGGTCTCAGCAATGCTGAAGCCGACCGCTGCCATGTGCTGGCGACCATCCCCGCCAACCCGGAATATACGTCACTCAACCTGGCACAGGCGGTACAGATCATGTGTTATGAAACGCGCATGGCCGTGACCACTGGCGAATTACACTACCAGGAAAAACCGGTAGAACTGGCGACGCAAGAAGATCTGGAGCGCTTTTACGAACACATGCGTGAAGTGCTGGAGCATATTGGTTACATTAACCCCAGAGCGCCCAAAAAACTGTTTGAGCGCCTGCGCCGCCTGTATGGCCGTACCCGGCTAGAAAAAGAAGAAGTGAATTTGTTACGCGGGATTTTGACGCTGACAGTCAACCCTAAAAAACATACCAAGTACTAATCAGCAACGATGGGCGCTAGCCCGATTTTTTGCCGCGCCTGATTGCAAATGTCAGAACCAGCGTCAAATTCGCGGCAAGTGCTAGACCGCAAGTCATAAATCTGGCAGCCAACCGATTGCCCCACCTCGCCTTGTAAGGCTATGCAACGCACCGGCACTTGCTCGGTGCCTTGCATGCAAACATACGTCTCATTGATTTTGCGTGTTAAATGCGACGGCACACTGCCCAGGGGATGCGCATCGGTTTCGGCCCAATAAAAAGAGACACGGAAACTGGCGCAGCAGGCACCACAAGATTGACAGACGTCAGACATCACGCTCAGACAAAGTTGAAAGTAATTATTTTACCGAGTTGCCAAGCCGCCTCCAACGTCATTTTTAGCCTCATACTTAACTTATGGCATAATGCGCGCATGTTCAAGCACCTCAAAGAAGATATTTCAATTGTGTTTGACCGCGACCCTGCGGCACGCACGCATTTTGAAATCCTGACCACTTACCCCGGCGTGCATGCCCTAATCATACATCGTGTAAGC
>CAKZJM010000357.1 GCA_936943315.1 uncultured Methylophilus sp.
GCATGTGCAGAACGCCACCAAAATGCACCAGGCCACCTCTGCGCTGGATGCCTTTGGCCAGGCCACCATCGCCATCTTGCCGACAGATAAACGCCTGGTATGGCAGACCCCGCTTGCCAAGCAATACCTGGAGCAATATTTTGCCGAGTGGGCCGCCAAAGAAGCTTACAGCGCCGTGCAAACCTTGCCGCCCATGATTTACCAATGGCTGGAAAACTGCATGCAGCAATTTTCCAGTGGGCAGTCCATGCAAACCCTTAACGTCAACCAGGGCAATGCGCGGCTCAGCCTGACCGTGGCCAATACCAGCGAAGAGCAATGGGTGGTGGTGTTACGCGAATATTCGGATGAAGCGCAGATCGAGTCATTGGGTAAACTGTTCCAGCTCACCAAGCGCGAGTCTGAAGTGCTGTACTGGACCGTCAAGGGTAAAACCAATAAAGACGTGGGGGAGATTCTAGGCACCAGTCCACGCACCATTAACAAACACCTGGAACATGTGTTTCAGAAGCTAGGTGTGGAAACCAGAACCGCTGCCGCTTCATTAGTGGCTTCCAAAATCAAGTTTTAGGCAGGGCTGCGACATAAGCTCGTCATCCCGGCATGGGAAGTTTGAGTGCTGGCTGCTGCATTCTTAACGCAAGATAGGACCCCACATGGACTTACAACTGGCAGGTAAAACGGCACTGGTTTCTGGCTCAACGGCAGGCATCGGTTTGGCCATTGCCAGCCAACTGGCGCAAGAGGGTGCACATGTCATCCTCAATGGCCGGGCAAAGGAATCCGTGGCACAGGTAGTCGCCGATATCACCCGCAAAACCGGTGGTCAGGTGCAAGGGTTCGCGGGTGATTTAAGCCAGGCCTCGGTGGCGCAAGCCTTGTTTGAGGCGCATCCTGAAGTGGATATCCTGGTGAATAACCTGGGGATTTTTGAACCGAAAGCTTTTGAAGATATCCCCGATGCCGACTGGTTACGTTTTTTTGATGTGAATGTGTTGAGCGGTGTGCGCCTGGCCAGGCTTTATCTGCCATATATGAAACAGAAGAACTGGGGCCGTATCCTGTTTATTTCCAGTGAGAGCGGGGTACAGATTCCACCGGAAATGATTCACTACGGCATGACCAAGTCGGCGCAAATTGCTGTGGCCCGTGGCCTGGCGGAGTCGCTGGCGGGCACTCAGATCACGGTCAATAGCATTTTGCCGGGGCCGACCCGCTCCAGAGGTGTTGGTGATTTTGTCGAAGCCATGGCGCAAGCCGAGCAAAAGTCAGCCGAGCGTTTTGAAAAAGAATTCTTTGAACAGGTGCGGCCAACCTCGCTGATTAAACGCTTTGCCAGCACGGAAGAAGTCGCCAACCTGGTGACTTATGTGGCCAGCCCCTTGTCTTCAGCCACCAATGGCGCCGCTTTGCGCGTCGATGGCGGGGTCATAAAAAGTGCTTTTTAGATAGGGGTTGCCTGCCAGGGGATCAACCCTGGCAGTCTGGTTTCCGAGATTGAGAGAGGGTAATGCCGGAAACTTAAAAGTGGTAGGCGACACCTATGGTCGTGACATTGGAGTCAAACGATTTGCTGCCGCCGCCATTCACGTCGACTTCTGCCCGGTAGTGATCCCAGCCTACCCGCATGGAAATCGCCTTATCAAAATGATACTCCGCGCCCAGGCCATAAGTGGCACCCGTATGCGTGGCATCGTCATAAGCACTTAAACCGGAGACTCTGCTTTTGGTCGCAGCCACGCCTAATTTGCCGTAGACATCAAAAGCATCATTGAGCGGCAAGATTCCTACTGCAGTCAGGCTTAAAGCGTCCGCTTTAACACTGCCATTCACGTTGTCGGTCACTTTGCCGATGCCCGTATATTGGCCTTCAACCGCAAAATAAGGGTTGAATTTGTATCCGGCCACGATACCGGCCACGGCTTGGCTGTCTTTGTCTACGCCATTGGGTGTTTTGAGGTTAGGCATGCCTATCCCCAGATTGAGTCCGCCGTAAACGCCTTCTGCACTGGCGAATAATGGAACGGCGAACAACAGGCTGCTTGCCAACAGTTTGAGGGTGCGGGTGTGTAACATGGCGACTCCAGGGAATGTCTTAATGAATTATTTCAACTTGCTTTGTGCCAGGCGTAAGCCTTCTTCAATGTCTTGTTTGCGACCTGCATCTGCATCTTCGCGGCCAGGACGGGCCGGCGCCTGCAGGGCTTTTTGGTAATACGTCACTGCCTGGCTGTAGTCACCTTGCGCGCGCAAGTAGTCGGCATAGAAATAGTTACTATCAATGCCGGTAGGGTTTAATTGCAGGGCTTTTTCCAGGTATTCACGGCCTTTTTTCTTGTCGCCAAACCCAATCGGCCAGCCGGGGACGCGGAAATACAATGAACCCAGCGTCGTATAAGCCGAACCATTTAAGGCTTGTGGATTGCTTTTGATGCTGGCCAGCAGTAAATCACGCGCCTGCTCAGCGGCTTTGAGCGCATTCACGGGATGTAACGGCCCCATGCTTTTCGCATAGCCACTCAACACGATGGCTTCCCAGATCATGGCTTCATTGGCTTCGGGGTTTTTGGCAGATAACTGGTGTGCTTGTTCTGTGAGGCTTTTAAACGCGTTTTCCTGTTGATCTTTAGGCGTTTGGTAAGTGGCTTTGGCCCAGGCATGTTGCAAGCTGGCAATCTCACTATCCAGTGCTTCATCCGCAAAGGCGGCCTGGGTCAGCAAAGCCAGGCAGGTATATAACATCCAACGTTTCACAGGGGCTCCTTATCTAAATAACTCACTTTTTGCAATAACAGTGCCAAATCGGGCTTGGCAGCCTGAGCGAAATATTGTTAATAAAAATCAGTCGTTTAGCGTCTGTGGCTGATGTCCATGACATCGTGACCTTGGAATGTTGAGCACGAACCCTGCTTTTTTTGCAGGGTCACAGCAGGTGACTGTGCAAAAGATGCATGCTATGGTCGAACTCTATCTAACCGACTGGGAACCTATGCACCCGCCAATACAAGCCCTGACTTTCGATGCGCTGACGCAGCGTTATGGTGAACGCTATAAATGGATGGTTCTATTCATTCTCGGCGTAGGCACCATCGCCGGTGTGCTCAGTACCTCCAGTTTTAACGTGGCAGTGCCTGCCTTGACGCATACTTTTCATCTGGGGCAAGACCATGTGCAATGGGCGATGACGGCCTTTCTGGCCGCGATGACCATAGGCATGTTGCCTGCCGCCTGGTGGCTGGAACGTTTTGGTTTGCGGCGGGTGTTTATGGCTGCGCTCTGGTTGTTGATTGCGGCCAGTGTAGCCGGATTTTATGCGCATACCTTTGTCGAGGTCGTGATTGCCCGCTTGCTGCAAGGCCTGGCTGCGGGTGTGCTACAACCTTTAGGTATCATGGCCTTGATGCGTTTGTTCCCGCCGAACATCCAGGGGCGGGCTTCTGGTATCCTGATTGTGGGCATCGCGTTTACCCCTGCCATTGCGCCTTCTATCAGCGGCTGGCTGTTGGACCAGTTTGGCTGGCATGCCATTTTTTTACTGGGTGTGCCGTTTGCCTTGCTGGCATTGGTGAGTGCGCACATCTGGTTGCCGACACCGCGTAAAAAAGAGGTGCCTTTGTTTGACTGGCCAGGCTTGGGCTGGTTGTCTGCGGCAACCATAGGGCTGATCGAATTCGTGTCCAGCTTGCATCACAGCGGGGTAGTCGCCATCTGGACCTGGGGCTACGGTATCCTGACGTTGGTTTCCATGATCTGTTATATCCGCCATGCGCATCGTTTGCCGCATGCGATTATTCAATTGCACCTGTTTTCCAGACCCACGTTTAGCCGCGGTACCTTTGTCGCTTTTGCCTATGGTTTTGGGTTATTTGCCTCCACTTACCTCATCCCAGTGTTTTTACAAAATGCCATGGCCTTCAGTGCGACTGATGCCGGTTTGCTTCTGCTGCCCTCAGGCATTGCGCTGGTGCTGACGATTCCACTGGCCGGGCGCATGGCCGACCAGTTCTCGCCCCGCCGCATTACGCTGGCGGGCCTCAGCATCTTCGGTGCTTCATTCCTGGTATTCGTGGTGGTGGCGACGCGGGTGGAATATTGGGAGATTGTTGCCGCCACCGTGGTGGGTAGGATTGGCCTGGGCCTTATCTTGCCTGCCTTGAACCTCGCTACCTTGCATGAAATGGAACCGCAACATCTGGGGCAGTCATCGGTCGTAGTCAGCTATGCCCGGCAATTGGGCGGGGTCGTCGGCGTAACCATGATGGCGGTATTTATGGAGTGGCGCGAGCAAGTGTGGGGCGCTGTCGCCCCCGGCGTGTTCAAAGCCTATGCACAAGGCTTTTTATTGTTATCGGTGGTGTTTGTGCTGGCAATACTGGTGGCGATCGGTATGAAAGATGCCAAACGCTAAGTTACAGAAGTAACCGCCAAGCTTGCATGCTCGAAGGCTGAAAGCCATGTTGCCGGTAAAACCGCTGTGCCGAATGGTTGTCGTGGTCTGTGAGTAATGTGATGCGTCGCACCTGCTGTGCGCGCGCATGCTCAATCGCATACGCCAGCAATTGAGAGCCTATATGTTGACCACGAAATCTCTTATCTACGACCATGTCTTCAAGCAAGGCCACCCGCCCACCTAATGCAGTGGAAATCGTGAATAACAGGCTCACCATGGCGATGACTTCACCATGCTGTCTGGCGACTAAAATGCAGCCAGTGTCAGGCTGTTGCAAAATCAGCTGAAGTCCTGCTTGCTGGGCTGAGAGGTCGGGGGTAAATTCTTGTTCTTGCGCGAATAACTGTGAGAGTAGGGCGCATAAGGCAGGCACATCAGATAAAGTGGCCGGTGCCAGGGTGAGGTTGGCTGTCATGCGGTGATCTCTTCATGACAGCCGTTTTGCATGCCTTCTTATTTCTCTAAATTACTTTTCTAGCTTACTTTTCTACGAAGGCTTTTTCAATCACATAGTCGCCCAGTTCCCCAATGCGTGGTGAAACTTTAAAGCCACGTTTGTTTAGCATTTCTGCCGTATCCGTCAGCATGGCCGGACTACCGCAAATCATGGCACGGTCAGTTTCCGGGTTGAGTGGCGGCAAGCCGATATCAGTAAACAGTTTGCCACTTTCCACCAGGTCAGTCAGGCGGCCCATGTTTTTGAACGGCTCGCGTGTCACGGTGGGGTAGTAAATCAGTTTGTTGCGCACTTCTTCGCCAAAAAATTCGTTATTAGGCAAATCTTTGGTGATGAATTCTTCGTAGGCCAATTCGTTGACGTAACGCACGCCGTGAATCAGGATCACTTTTTCAAAACGGTCGTATACCTCGATGTCCTGAATCAGGCTCATGAACGGCGCCAGGCCGGTACCCGTAGAGAAGAAATACAGGTTTTTGCCTGGTTTGAGGTCGGAGGTGATCAGTGTACCGGTCGGTTTGCGGCTCACCAGCAGCGGGTCGCCCACTTTCAGGTGTTGCAGGCGTGAAGTCAGCGGGCCGTTAGGCACCTTGATACTGAAAAACTCCAGGTGCTCTTCATAGTTAGGGCTGGCAATACTGTAGGCACGTGTCAATGGCAGGCCGTCGACTTCGAGGCCTATCATCACAAACTGGCCGTTGTCAAAACGCAGACCTGGGTCGCGTGTTGTTTTGAAGCTGAACAGGGTGTCATTCCAGTGATGGACGCTCAACACCGTTTCGGTGGAATATTTTTTACTCATGAGATGAACAGGTTTCTGAATTCAAAAAGTTAATCGGTCAACAGTCAATTATAACGCAGCTGTCAATTGCGGCACGGCTTCAAACAAGTCAGCCACCAGCCCGTAGTCTGCAATCTTGAAAATCTGTGCTTCCGGATCCTGGTTAATGGCGACCACCACTTTGCTGTCCTTCATGCCATAAGCATGCTGGATGGCGCCGGAAATGCCCACAGCGATATACAGCTCAGGCGCAACCACGACACCGGTCTGGCCCACTTGCAGGTCGTTAGGCGCATAGCCTGCATCGACTGCGGCACGGCTGGCCCCAATTGCAGCATGCAATTTATCGGCCAATGGCGCCAACACGTCTTTAAATGCTTCGGCGCTGCCCAATGCGCGGCCGCCGGAGACCACCACTTTTGCGGCAGCCAGGGGTGGGCGCTCGGATTTGTTGAAGGCTTCAGCCACCCAGCGGCTATGCTCAGGCGCAGCTGGTACTGCAACAGTTTGCGTGCCAGCCGCAGCACCGGTTGCTGCGGCAGCAAATTTGCTGCCACGCACGGTCAATACCTGTTTGGCATCGCTGCTTTGCACGGTGGCCAGCACGTTGCCAGCATAAATGCCGCGCACATAAGTATGCGTATCTACAATCTCCAGCACGTCAGAAATCATATTCACATCCAGCAGCGCAGCCACGCGTGGCAATACGTTTTTGCTGAATGCGCTATGCGCAGCCAGCACCACAGTATAATTGGCCGCCAATGGCACGATAATCTCTGCCAGGTGCTCTGCGGTGGGGTGTTGCAAGGCCGCATCGCTGGCGATCAGCACATTGCTCACGCCTTGCAAGCTTGCAGCCTGTGCGGCCAAAGCGTCAGCCTGGGCGGCCGCAATCAGCACGTCCACCGGTTGCTGCCATGCCTGTGCAGCCGTCACCGCGCGTGCGACCTGTTCGTTCAAATGCTGGCCGTCGTGTTCGGCAATAATCAGTGTTCTCATGCAATGATCCCCTCGTGCGTACGCAATTTGCTCAATAACTCATTTACATCTTTCACCATGACACCGGCAGGGCGGGCAGGCGGCGTAGCCACTTTGAGTTGTTTCACGTTGTGGGAGAGCGCAACACCCAGGGTATCCAGCGCGACATTTTCCAGCGGTTTTTTTCTGGCCATCATCAGGTTAGGCAACTTGACGTAACGTGGCTCGTTCAAGCGCAGGTCGGCCGTAATCACCGCAGGCAGACTGACGGACAGGGTTTGTGTGCCGCCATCAATTTCGCGGACCACGGTTGCCTGGTTGCCTTCAATGCTGATTTGCGAAGCGTAGGTCGCTTGTGGCAGCTTTAGCAAGGCTGCCAGCATCTGGCCAGTCTGGCCTGCGTCATCGTCAATGGCTTGCTTGCCCAGCAAAATCAGCGTGGGTTGTTCGCGCTCAACCACGGCTTTCAATACTTTGGCGACGCCCAGTGAGTGCAGGGTGTCCTGTGTTTCAACCAGCATGGCGCGGTCTGCACCCATCGCCAGGGCGTGACGCAGAATATCCTGGTTGGCGGCGTTGCCTATGGTCACGGCCACAATTTCAGTCACGATGCCTTTTTCCTTGAGGCGGATCGCTTCTTCAATCGCATTTTCGTCAAAGGGATTCACGCCCATTTTGACGCCATCAATATCTACATCTGAACCATCCGCTTTCACGCGGACTTGAATGTTATAATCAACGACCCGTTTGATCGCTACCAGTGCTTTCATAAAACGTTTGCCTTTGTTGGAGGTTTTATTCGTAACCGGGCATTTTAAGCCAGTTTGTAATATTTATTAAATTGATTATTATAATAATATATATCTATTTTGTAGATTGATTTTGATGCGGCTCAAAAGCCGTTAAATTCATCCCCTTCAATGAAATACACGCTCAGGCAACTGGAAATTTTCGTGGCGATCAGCCGTACCGGCAGTGTGTCCCGTGCCTGTGACCAGCTTGCCCTGTCGCAATCTGCTGCCAGCACTGCGTTGATTGAGCTTGAAAAGCAATTCGATATCCAGTTATTTGACCGGGTCGGCAAGTCTTTGCGGATTAATGAAAGTGGTCAGCAACTGTTGCCTAAAGCAGTTGAATTGCTGGACCGCGCGCGTGAAATCGAGCGCATGTTGCAGGGCCAACAGGGCTACGGCAACCTTAAAATCGGTGCCACCTTGACGGTGGGTAATTACCTCGTGACCTTGCTGGTCGCCAAGTTTTTGCAGCAATATCCGCAAAGCCATATCCAGTTACAGGTGCAAAATACACGTACCATCGTCGAGCAGATTGCCAACCATACCCTCGATTTGGGCATGATTGAGGGCGAGTGTAACCATCCTGAAATTGCGGTCGCCCCGTGGATTGCGGATGAACTGGTGATTTTTGCGGCGCCCACTCACCCTTTGGCGCAACTGGCGCAAACCGGCAAAACCATCCACAAGTCGGATTTATTGCTGCAACCCTGGATTGTACGCGAGAAAGGCTCAGGCACGCGCGAGACGTTTGACCGTGCCTTCAAGCAGGATTATTCACGGCTCAATATTACGCTGGAGCTGGAGCATACCGAAGCGATCAAGCGCGCGGTGGAGTCTGGCCTTGGCATCGGCTGCATTTCGCGGCTGGCCCTCAAGGATGCATTCAGGCGCGGCAGCCTGGTGCCGATTGAGAACCACAGTTTGCAGTTTCACCGCAATTTTTATTTTTTATGGCACAGGCAAAAATATCAGACCGGTGGTATTCGGCAGTTCCTGGCATTCTGCCAGGCGTTTACCCAAGGGGCGACGCGTAGCGACCTGATCGATATCCCGGCGATTGCCTGACGAAGGAGCAAGTATGGACAGAGATGTCATGGAATATGATGTGTTGGTTGTGGGGGCAGGCCCGGCGGGTTTGTCTGCAGCCATCCGTTTAAAACAACTGGCCCAGGCGCAAGGACAGGAATTAAATGTCTGCGTCCTGGAAAAAGGCGCCGAAGTCGGCAGCCATATTTTCTCGGGTGCAGTGCTCGATCCCAAAGCCTTGCAAGAGCTGTTCCCTGACTGGCAGGCGTTGGGCGCGCCACTCAATACGCCCGTGAATCAAGATACTTTTGTGGTGCTGGGTGAAGAAAAAGCCTGGTCCATGCCTGAATGGTCGTTGCCACCGCTGATGCGTAACCATGGCAATTACATTATCAGCCTGGGTGAAGTGTGCCGTTGGCTGGCTGGCAAGGCTGAAGAGCTGGGTGTCGAGATTTATACCGGGTTTGCCGCACAATCGCCCAGCTATGACGAGCAGGGCCGCATGATAGGCGTGATTACAGGCGACATGGGCCTGGACAAACAGGGCAATCCCACCGCCAATTATACGCCAGGCATCGAAATCCGCGCCAAATACACGCTGGTGGCAGAAGGAACTCGCGGTTCCTTGACCAAACAACTAGAGGCTCGGTATGGTTTACGCGCAACCTCAAGCCCGGCCAAATATGGCTTGGGGTTCAAGGAAATCTGGCGCGTCAAGCCGGAGCATCACCAGAAAGGCCTGATTGAACATACCTTGGGCTGGCCACTGGACGCCAATACCGGTGGCGGTGGCTTTATCTATCATCATGGTGAAAATCTGGTGTCGGTTGGCTATGTGGTGCACCTGGATTACAGCAATCCTTACATGTCGTTGTTTGATACTTTCCAGACCTATAAAACACACCCTAAATTACAAGCCCTGCTTGAGGGCGGCCAGCGCATCAGTTACGGTGCCCGTGCAATTTCTGAAGGCGGCATTCAGTCGCTGCCTGAAATGACCTTCCCGGGTGGTGCATTACTGGGCTGCAGTGCAGGCCTGGTCAATGTCCCTAAAATCAAAGGCACGCATTACGCCATGAAGTCCGGCATGCTGGCGGCGGAATCCGTGTTTGAAGCGATCCAGCAAGGCGCGCCTGAACTGCTCACCAGTTACCCGCAAAAATTGCGTGCTTCCTGGATCTGGCAAGAGTTATCTGCCGTGCGCAATGTAAAACCATATTTGTCACGCTGGGGCACTTGGGTGGGCACGGTATTTGGCGGCATCGAAATGTGGCTGTCCGGTTTTGGCATCACCTTACCATGGACCCTGAAACATATCAGCGCTGATCATGCGACACTGAAAGAAGCCAAGCAAAGCCGCCAGCCCAGCTATGCCAAACCGGATGGCGTGCTCACCTTTGATAAACTCAGTTCGGTCAGCCTGTGCAATATTGGTCATGATGACCAGCAACCTTGCCACTTGAAACTCTCTGTGGCGGATATCCCGGAACGCGTGAATTTGCCGAAATATGCAGGGCCGGAGCAGCGCTATTGCCCGGCGGGGGTGTATGAGTTTATTGAGCAGGCAGGCAAAGAAGTGTTGCAAATCAATGCGCAAAACTGCATTCATTGCAAAACTTGCGATATTAAAGACCCGACGCAAAATATTACCTGGGTGCCACCGGAGGGGGGGAGTGGGCCGAATTATGTTTCGCAGTGATGAGCCAAATTGGCTGGCTGTTTTCAAACAGGAGTAGCAGTATCCGGCACAGGGGCTGGGTGCTTTTGGGGCGGCTGGCTTTTGCAAAAGTAAGCACTCTGCAACAAGGTTGTCATTCCGGCGTAGGCCGGAATCCAGGCAAAGTTAACACTTCAACTTGGGCGCAATCGAAGGACGAGTACTTGGCTTGCTGCGATTACTTGTAGATATTTCTTCTGATATTCACCTTTCTGTTTCGCCCCTCGGCGAGTTACTTTTCTTTGCTTGCCCAAAGAATAAGTAACCAAA
>CAKZJM010000358.1 GCA_936943315.1 uncultured Methylophilus sp.
CCCCTGACAACAGCCAGGCAGACTACCGCGTGCCTGAGCCCCCAGCGCCAGCCAAGGTTGAAACGACTCCCGTTGCCCCTGCTGCGCCCGCCTCCACCCCAAGTGCGGCTGCGGAGAGTGCGCCGCATGCCACGAATGAAACGGCCAAAGAGTCACGCTCCAATGTGGCCGCCAATCAAACAACAAACCAGGAGTCTGATGAAATCAATGACAGCGACGCTGATGCCTGGGGCGATTATGGCCAGCAACTCCGGTCACTTGTGAATAAAAGCAAACAATACCCGGCCATCGCTATCCGCCGCCACCTCGAAGGGGAGGCGACCGTAGTTGCCCAGTTTGTGCGCGGTGAGCTGGTCAATGTCTCTCTGGCCGATAGCAGCAAACATGTGCCCCTAGACGAAGAAGCCATGCGTATGGTGAAAAAGGCCATCGCACAGCTCGGCGTCAAAGACAGTTTAAAAAAGAAAAGCTTCAAAATAACAATACCAGTCTCTTTCAAACTGGAGTGATCCCTTCGTGTTTCCCGAAGCCAGGCGTTGTTTAGAAAGTACATCCCTCACTTTCGCTCAACAATAACGCCTGTTCTGTAACCCCTGTGGTTTGCCATTTTTCCTCCGGCAAACTATGGGGGATTTTTTTGCAAAGGGCATGAAGCTTAACGCGCAAATAAGCGCGCAGAAATGCATAACAATTTAATTAAATGGAATTCACATTTTTTGGGAGGAGTGTCATCACATGTCAAATATTTTCAAATCAATCCTGGTGGGGCTGGCTTTGTTTGTAAGCACGAATGCGCAAGCCAAACTTCAGGAATTTGAAGAGGTGTTTACCGGAACCTTGCCACCGATTGTAAGTTCCGAATTTGGTTTTTATGACGAGGTGGCCACGCTGTTGAGCGGGGATGCAACATTGACCTTGTACTATCAGGTGGTGTCAGACGACCCTTTCAGTTCAATTGGTAGTGGGACGTTTACCAGGACAGATGCTCTAGGTGCATTTTCAGGAAGTTTTCTTTTTTACTTGTCCCTTCCTGATTATTTATCTTCAAATAATCAGGAAGTATCACTCTCGGGTTTTTTTGATCAGGACAGCGGCTCAATGTTACCTAATACGGGTGCGTATCAATATGCATCGGCATTCGGAGATTCAGGCGTAAATAGCAACGGTGGCGGGACGATCACTAGTCAAAGAGAGATCACTTTAAAAATTAACTGGCAGATTCGTACGCCTGAGCCTTTTCCACCAGTACCAGAACCAGAGATGGCTTGGTTGTTTTCTCTCGGTCTGGTCGTGCTGTCTTTCAAGCGTATCCAGAAAAAGATGCAATCCGTAAGTAAATTTAGTCTGAACAAGTAGGCCTCATTCATCAAAACCAAAAACAAGGATGCAAAATGATAAAAATCATCAAACAGGGATTGTTGCTATGTACATTATTGGCTAGCTTTCAGGCAGAGGCAAAGCTAGAAAGCTACCAGCAAAGTTATTCGGGCTATTTGTCGATGAATAATATGGTGGATGCGGATTACTACGTAGATGCGACCAGTTTTAGTCAGCTAGGAAACACCCTCTCGCTCAATTACGAGGCGCTAAAAATGTGGTTTGATCCAGAAAGCGCTTTGTATCTTGTGTTTGGCAGCTACACCAGAAGTGGTGGGCATCCCACAATGTCGGGTAATTTTGACTTTGGTCTGAATTTATATGACCCCACGGTGCCCTTTGATCCGTACGGTAATACCTTACCCATCATAGGTACTTTTAACTTGCAGGAACTGAAAGACTTGCCGGATGGCTCATATGAGGTTCTTTATGGTGAGACTGGCACCCTGAAAGGCTATATCTCCAAAGATGACTATGTTTCATTTACCATCGATTGGTTTGTACCCCCGATAATGTGTCTGCAGTACCGGCCCCACCAGCCTCATCGATGTTTATCTTTGGTTTGTTACTGATGGGCAGCATACGTTTATTTAAACGTAGCAATTAAATAACGCATTGGTTTCATGCAGCCAAATTGGTGGCTGAAATGAATCTTTTTTGAATAAAAAAGGCAAGATTAGCCATTATTAGCCCTCAAACAGCGTGGCACAAATCTTGCCAAATTTATGCATGGATAAAGCAATGGTTTGGTGTGGGATTAATCTGCAATGGGCGTATACCGATTTACTCGGCTATATCCGCTTTAAGGTTGCTTGCCCGCATCTGGCCAAAGATATCCTGCATGATGCCTTAATCCGCTACACGGTCTCGACCAGTGACAACAAAGGGGTTGAGCCGCATGCCTACATGCGCAGCATCGCCAAAAACCTGATTGTGGACACCTACAACTATAGTCAGCGGTTCGTTTCACTTGAAGCTGAAATTGGTTTAAATCGTGAATGGCTGGATGCCCCGACCTTGTCTGTTGAACAGCTCAGCGATATCAAGCAGCGGCTGGAGATGATCCAGCAGATTTTAGAGCAGTTGCCGCCACGTTGCCGCCAAGTCTTCTGGATGTATCGCGTAGAGGGTCATACCCAAACTGAAATTGCGGCTGCGCTGGGCATCAGCAAAAACATGGTAGAGCGTCACGTGATGCGTGCGATTGTCGATTTAAGCAGTGCGCGTGAACTGATTGCGGTGTAAGCAAGATGAACCATAAGCACGAGGATATGATCAGGCAAGCCGCAGCGCGCTGGTATGTGCGCATGCGTGAAGCCGCGCCAGATTCGCCTGAACGCACCACGTTTGAGGTGTGGTTGCTCTCTGACCGCAGGCACCAGGCCGCCTACCAGACAATTGAAGCCACCATGGATGACTTCAGCTCCACCGCCCGGCTGAAAGAGCTGTCTAATGCCCTCTCACAAAAGGTCTATTTTGAGCAAACGGCCCGTCGTAAAAAAATCTCCAAACTGGGTTCTGGCCTGGCGGTGATGCTCATCTGTACTGGGCTGGCATTATTCGGCCGTCAACAATATGTGCAATGGCAAGCCTCACCACTCTCCACGCAAATGCAAACAACCGCCATCGCACAAATGGCTAAGCAGACGCTGGAAGATGGCACTGTCGTGACCGCGAATGCCAACACCGCCATGGAAATCGTCTTTTACCGCCATCAACGCCTGGTGAAACTCAGCCGCGGCGAAGCGATTTTTGAAGTGACCAAAGACCCGGCAAGGCCTTTTGTGGTTGAAACCCCGCAAGCCAAAGTCACCGTGCTGGGCACGCGCTTTGCCGTCAACCAGCTCAGCAAAAAAGTACGTATCAGTGTAGACCACGGTCGCGTACAAGTTGCCCGTGCAGATGGCAGTGAGCAAACCCTGATCCTGCGCAATGGTGAAGTGGCAGAGATTGAGCAAGTGGCAGCGCCACACAAAGTGAATCGAAATGCGGCGGATAGCTTTAGCTTCACCAGTGGCCGCATTGTGTTCGACCGTGCAGACATGTTTGAAGTAGCGGATACTTTGTCGCGTTACCGTAACCCTACTGTAAAAGCTGTGTTTGCAGGTGAGCAGACACCCAAAGTGAATGCAGTGCTCAAGGTGAGCGAAGTCGAAAGCTTTATCCAAACGCTGCCACAATCCGTCCCTGTTGCACTGCAACGCCGGGATGATGTGCTCATGCTCGCGCCTAATAAGTAATCTTTACATTTCTTTTTAAACACCCACATCAGGCATTTCGCCACGCCGTCAGTTACACCACTACAAGCCCTGTAACTGACGGACGACCCATGCAAAATAACGCAATCAAAACAGCAGCGCTGGCCGCATTAATCGGCCTGCATACCCCCACAGCTCTTTACGCAGAACTCAACACTGCGCTGCCAGGCGAGCAAGAAGAGAGTTTCGCTGTGCCGCTCAATGTGGATATGCCTGCGCAGCCACTGGCCGCGGCGCTACGCCAGTTTGCCATCCAAAGTAATTTATCGCTCACGGTAGATAGCGCACTTATCGTCGATAAAAAAGCGCCTGCCGTTAAAGGGCGCATGACGCGTAAGGAGGTTATCAAGCGATTGCTGGATGGCAGTGGCCTGCAAGGTAAGGTTGAAGGCGAGAAAATATTGATTCAACGTGTGGTAAAAGCTGAAGCAAAAGATTTGCAACTGGATAAAGTTGAAGTCCGTGCCAAACGCTTTTATGAGGTGGGCCCACTTCCTGGGCTAGGACTAACCAAAGAAGAAATTCCAGGGAACGTGCAGAGTATATCGGCCAAAGAAATCAAAGAGGCCCACTCACTGAGTCTGACTGACTTGATGAACCGCAAGCTGCAATCGGTAACGGTAAACGATTACCAAGGCAACCCGTTTCAAATGGATGTGCAATACCGTGGTTTTACAGCTGGGCCTCAAATTGGGACGCCACAAGGTTTGTCGGTATTTATTGATGGTATTCGGGTAAATGAGCCGTTTGGCGATATTGTGAACTGGGACATGATTCCAATGAATGCGCTCGCGAGTGTAGACGTGTTTCCGGGCTCAAATCCGATTTTTGGTCTAAACACATTGGGTGGAGCATTCTCACTTAAAACTAAGGATGGTTTCAACAATGCGGGTGCCGATGCTGAGATATTAACTGGCTCATTTGGGCGTAAGCAATTGCAAGCTGAGGGTGGCTGGAATAACGGAACAGTCGGTCTTTTTGCTGCGGGTAATTTTTTCCTGGAGGACGGCTGGCGTCAGAATTCCCCAAGCAAAGTGAATCAACTTTTCAGCAAAGCTAGTTATCGTGGTGACAAACTAGACCTGAATTTAAGCTCATTGATTGTACAAACCAATTTAGTTGGAAACGGGCTTTATCCTAGCGAAATGTATGAGCGTGATAGGAACGGTATTTTTACTGCGCCCGATAGAACGAAAAATAAGCTTGGTCAGTTTCAGTTAAGTGGCAATTATTTTGTGAATGACACTTTCACTATCACGGGGCAGGCTTATCGTAGAAACAGTGACCGGCATCAGATGGGTGCAGACGTTTATATGGCCGATCGTGCTCTTGAAGAGCTTGAAACCGGGTATGCACGCAGAATCCCAGTTGATGGGGAACCATACACATGCCTGTACAAAAGTACAAATGGAAAAGGTTTGCCGGATTACTTCCTACTAACGGTTGATAATCCTCCTGATGATACCGGTAGCGAATACTTTAGTGATCCATTTATCTTTAGTGGAATTACTAGTCCTACGGATCCAGCTTTATCTAGCTATAGCAATGTTCAATTGAATGGGGCTTTGGACCCCACTTTTGAAAAAGTATTTAAGGCCTACTTTGAAACACTTGGTAATCCAATGAACGACTTCCTTACCGATGCTGTGAGAGGGCTACCTCCTGACATAGGGCCGCAAATAAGTAATGGAGCACCTAGCTATTCCCTTTCAGGACTGCCTAACGGCTTGTATATGACAGGCATTCCAGATGGAGAGCCAGATTACTTTGTAAGTAGTATGAGTAATTATTTCTACACAGAGACAAAAGATTCGAGTGGAAATGTAATAGCCACTCATAAAAACTACGTAATCATGTTTGCACCTATTAATAACGCTGCATGTACTGCAACACGTGATTTGGATGGAGGGGGAAATCCAGGAACAAATTTAAGACCTTATATGTATCGGGATGCAAATGGTAATTTGGCTACTTTAGATGGCGCATACAGTGGGACGGGGGGGGTGGTATACGAAGTTGATCCGAACACAGGCAAACGTTATTACACGCCGACAGCGGTATTCACTGATAACCTCATAGAGCAAACTGTGGATGGCGCATCGCTGCAGTTCAACTGGAATCTAGAGAATCATAAATTCATGGTAGGAGCGTCTATTGATTCAGCGAAAGCCAGTTATAACAATAAACAGCAACTTGGGTTGTTGGATGCAAATCGGAATGCCTATCTTGCGCCAGATGACATACATCCTATGTTCACTGCCGCGGACCAAACCATTAGTAACAATGATTTCGATGGCACTAGCACCACTAAGAGTATTTACTTCAGTGAAACATGGTCTCCAATAGACACCTTGCATTTTAGTGCGGCGGGTCGATACAACCAGACAAACATTAAAAATACGATAGCGACGCGCTATGGCACAGGCGCATTTTCTATTGGCCAAGTCTTAGGGCTCCCAAGCTTCTGGGATACATGTAGTAGTGATGCAGAATGCCAAAATTATTTGCAAGGGTATAAGCCAGCAGACTTATCCAAACAGCTCGATCCGGCAGAAACCGAGAAATTTACCTACTACTCCTTTAATCCATCGTTGGGCGTGTCATGGCAGGCACAACCCAATTTAAATATGTATGCCAACTGGGCACAGGGGACTCGTACGCCAAGTGTGATTGAGCTGGGGTGCGCTTTTGATAAAACGCCTGTGACAGTTACCGGTGGTGTGACAGTTCCTAAAAGCTTATTTGAAAATCGAGAGTGCACCTTGCCAACGAGTCTCTCTGGTGACCCATATCTTCCCCAAATCAGAGCGACGACATATGACATTGGTATGCGTGGGAGTGTATGGGGAGAGTGGCAGTGGAATTTGGGAGCCTACCAGACCGATCTTAAAAACGATATCTACTTTGTCTCTGTTGGGAATGGACAAGGGTTCTTTGATACTGTTGGCAGCACTCGCAGACGCGGCATAGAGTCAGGACTATCCGGGAATGTTGGAAAAGCAAGATTAAGCCTTAACTATTCACTTACTCAAGCAACATTTGAGGATAAATTCAATATGTTTAGCTTGGATAACAGTAGCGCAGGTACCGTTGCAGGCTTGGGTAATGGCGTTATCCAGGTGGAGCCCGGCGATAAAATGCCTGGCGTCGCATTACATAATCTGAATGCCAGTATGAGTTATGACCTCACTGACAAATGGACTGTTGGATTAAGTGCGGTTGCCCACTCTGAGAGTTATTTAAGAGGAAATGAAAACAACGACCATCAGAAGGGGGTTGCAAGTGTTAGGCAATTCCCTTTAGGCAACGGAGGCGTTGGCACCGTCACCAGGCAGCCAGCAACTAACCCAGGGAAAATTCCAGGCTATGCAACTTTTAATCTACAAACCAGCTATAAGCTCAGCAAAGAATGGACAGCTACGATGATCGTCAGCAATTTGTTTGATAAAGAATATTTTAGTGCTGGTCGTCTAGGTGTAAATCCATTCTCTCCAAGTATCAATGGCAATATTGGTGTGAGTGGCTACAACCATAATTCAAGTGATTGGCTTAGCACCAACTTCATCGCTCCAGGGGCGCCAAGAGGCATTTGGTTTAGCTTGAATTGGCATTTTGTGCCAGATTGATTATTGTGGATCGTTATAGATTGTTTTGAACAATCTCACTCAACCAATCCATAAAAATCCTCACCCGTTTAGATAAGTTACGGCGGTGCGGAAACAGGAGTGATACCGTCATGCTGGGCGCAGTCAGCGTCGGAAGTATCTCAACCAATTGACCGCTAGTGAGCATTGCTATCGCGCCCAACTTTGGCGCTTGCATAATCCCCAGCCCGGCAGAACAGGCTGCGCGGTAGGCGTCGGTGTTATTGACGCAAATGCGGCTGGGCATTTTTACACTGTGCAGTTCCCCATCTAGCTGGTATTCAAACGCATCAAAGCGTTTGTTGCTGCTGGTCTGGTAATGAATGAGGTAGTGGTGCTGCAAATCGTCTATGGTTTTGGGCGTGCCATATTGGGCCAAGTATGCAGGGCTGATGAAGTTGCTTTGCTGCATTTCGCCTATCTTGCGCATGATCATGCCAGATTCATCAACTTCACCGGTTCTGACCACGCAGTCGTAGCCTTCACTGACTAAATCGACTTTACGGTCTTCGCTGCTGATTTCGATATTGAGGTTGGGGTGGCGTTGCAAAAAGTCAGGCAGGGCGGGGATGACCAAGTGCCTGGCCATGGGCTGTGACATATTGACCCTGACCACGCCTGAAATCTGGCGATCATCACTAATGAACAGGGTTTCCAGTTCTTCTATTTCACTTAAGACGTCTTTGCTTTTTTCGTAAAACAGTTGGCCATCGGGCGTGAGTTGTACTTTGCGTGTGGTGCGGTGAAACAACTGTGTTTGCAATTTGGTTTCCAGTTGCTGAATGGCTTGAGACACGCTGGCTTTGGGCAAGTTTAAGCTTTCAGCCGCTTTGGTAAAACTACCTAGCTCGGCCACGCGCATAAAACGTTTCAGGCTTTCGGTGCTGTCTATCATAAGGGTTTAATTGTTCGTTTATGGTGAACAGTATAATTATTTATAGCTAATTTATCTTTAATTTTTATCTCAATAAACTACGCACATCTTTTCATCAATACAGGAGAACAAGCATGACTAAGATTGCATTGATTACAGGTGGTAGCCGTGGTTTGGGTAAAAATACCGCATTGGCGATGGCGAAGCAGGGCATAGACGTTGTATTGACTTACCAAAGCAAGCAGGCCGATGCACAGGCGGTGGTCGATGAAATTGTCGCCTTGGGACGCAAGGCGGTGGCATTGCAACTTGATGTCGCACAGGTGAGGACGTTTGATGCGTTTGCTCAAACCTTGCAGCAAGCCTTGCAAACACATTTTCAGGCAGAAAAATTTGATTTTCTGGTGAACAATGCGGGCACTGGCCTCACGGCACCATTTGCGGAAACGACTGAACAGATTTTTGATGACATGGTGAATATCCACCTGAAATCCACCTTTTTCGTGACGCAGAAATTACTGCCTTTGATCAATGATGGCGGCCGTATCATCAATATTTCCAGTGGCCTGGCACGGTTTGCCTTGCCCGGGTACAGTGCTTACGCAGCGATGAAAGGCGGGATTGAAGTGTTGACGCGTTATATGGCGAAAGAGCTGGGCGCACGCCAGATTGCCGTCAATACTGTGGCGCCGGGGGCGATTGAAACGGATTTTGGCCAAGGCCTGGTGCGCGATAACAAAGAAGTAAATGCCTATATTGCTTCGCAAACTGCGCTTGGTCGTGTCGGTGTACCGGATGATATTGGCCCCATGATTGCCAGTCTGTTGTCGGAGAATAACCGGTGGGTCAATGCGCAACGCATCGAAGTATCTGGCGGTATGTTGATTTAATGGCGGATGAATAAAAGAACAGGTGACGTGGCTGCCTGCTCTTTTATTGCTAAGCTTGATGATCGAGAATAGATTTTAATCGCTTGAGCGGACTTTTGAGAGGCTCGGAATCAGCCTCAAAATCATTGGCTATGCAACTGGGTGAATTGCGTCTTGTAATCATCTACCCATTGTTGCGCATGCAAGCGTTGTTTGGCCGTGGTGGTGGCTTGCAAGATGGCGATGGTTTCGCAGGTGAGTTGCGTGACTGTGTCGATATGCGCCTGGTAAGCGGCATTTGGGCTGGTTTGCATGCGCTCAAAGCCTGCGCGCACCAGTTGTGATTTTTCTTCGTATGACGAGGCCGGATTGCGTAATGCCTTGAGGATAGTCAACGTATCTTCGTCACGCCGCAAAATCTCAGCGTAGATGATGGCCGGATCAATGTCACTCTTGGCAATCACTTGTTTTAGAAGGTTGATTTGTTTTTCGTTTAAATCGCCATACACTTTTTCAGCAAACTCTATCGATTTTTCCAATCTGACTTCCCGCTGTTCTTCTGGCGTTTCCTGCCACCATTCTTCTTTCCATTCTCGGTTGCGTTTTTCCAGCCGTTTCTGCAAATGCTGTAGTTGTTTATCGCTCAGTGTGGCGGCGACGTCCACGATGATAGGGGTGATTTGTGTTTGAAGGGTTTGCACATGGGATTTGATGGATTCTATGCGCTGGCAGACAGTGGCCGCACTCAGATCATGGTTGAGATCATCGTGTATTTCATTTAGCAGCGATACATAGCGGGGTAACTCGTTTTTTCGATGCCATGCATGCAACTCATGGAGGGCGGGTTTTAGTTTGGCTTTTTGCGCGTCGTTGAAGTCAAAATAATCATCCAGCCGCCATGCAACCAGTGCTGGTGCATTGTTGTAAGCGGTCTTTACCAGGCTACAACTGATCATGGAAACCGCAAGCGGCAGGATAAGAAAGTATTTGATGATGCGCATGGCTCTACGACCATGACGAATACGCTAAGTTTTCGATACCGTGAGGGAGACGCAGAATAAATCGCTAGAGAGTCAATGGCTGCGTTGCGCGGTTTTTTGGCGACGGCGTTCCGTGCGCCTTACCCTTTATCTCGCTCGCTCATTGATTCCGCAGTTCCCTATGTTTAACGCTAGCGTTATACAGGCAGTAAAAATCTGCCTGTTTTTAGTGACCTATTTTTATTGATTTAGCGTTTTATTGACTTAGCGAGGACGATTCGGCGGTGGGGGAGGCGGTGGATAATATCCAGCACCGGCTGCTGGGGTGGTGGTATTGCCGCCTTGGGAGTAGGTTCTTGCCATGCTGGCAGGGACCGGGATTTTATGTCCGGCCGCGTACATGCATTGGAAGTAAGCATTGTCGTACTTATCCTGGGCGTTCATGCCGCTAATGGATGCGGTGTTGGCGCCTACGGCCGCACCAGATAACCCGC
>CAKZJM010000359.1 GCA_936943315.1 uncultured Methylophilus sp.
CGCTTAATTTTTTAGCTGGCAGCTTTAACAATCCAGCCGGTGCGGGGGGCATACAAACTATCGGTTCGCTGGGTGTGGATGTGTTGTCCGCCAATGGTTTTGATATTCTTGGCAACGGCAAGGCGTATGCATTGTTTAGTTTTGACGACGGTACTCTGGATTCACAGTTGTTCTCGATCAACCTAGCGACAGGTACAGCGACTTATTTGACAACGCTCAATGGTAGTTTCAACGGCTTGACAGGTGTTGCAGCCGTGCCTGAACCATCCAACTACGCATTATTGTTGCTTGGTCTGGGTCTGATGGCTGGCGTGGTGACAAGACGTCAGTCTCGGCAAGGTTAATCAATCAGCAGCAAATATCAGTTCTAGTGAATGACTTGAAGGCTGACGCTTACTAAGCGTCAGCTTTTCTTATTGGATGTGATTGGGATGAACTGCTGCTTGGGCTAAGTAAAAACGCCCTATTTATTTCCAAATGCACTCATTATCTCTAAAGCGATCAATCATTTGTTAGAGTGGTTTATTGATTAAATTCATCGCTAAAAATCTAAAGTCGCTGAGAGAATTGCGGTTCTTGGCGTGCCGAAGGTCAGTCCAAATTGCGAGGCGGTACTCCAGTATCTTTTATCAAAAGCATTTTCAATATTTGCTCTCAGTGTGACTTTTTTACCATGGGTCTTGAAAACATAACGGCTACCGATGTCAAAACGCGTCCAGTCCGGTATTTCCAGGGTGTTGGCTTCATTCACATACTGATCGCCAGTGTAAATTGCACGCGCTGTCAGCGTTAAACCGGGCACGTAGCTTACATCCCACTCGCTACCAAGGTTGACATTGACTTTAGCCACGCCTACAGCCGTATTGCCCTCATTGAGGCCTGCCCTGGTTTTGGTGAGTTCAGCATCTAAAAGCATAAAGCCACCCAATACCCGGACGCCCGTCATCGGTTCGCCAAATACATTCAACTCCACCCCAGTGTTTTGCTGCTCTCCGTTCAACCCATAAATCAGCGTCGTTGGGTCAATAAATGTATTCGGACGTTTGATTCTAAATACACTCATCGTGGTAGTGAATGTCCCCATATCCACTTTCACCCCGGCCTCAATCTGCTTGGATTTGGTGGGAGGGAATATTGCCCCAGGATTGGCGACAGGGTTGCCGACAGTATTTTGCGGTGCTGACTGCGTTTGAGCGAGTGCTTCAATATAGTTGCCGAAGATTGAAACACCTTCAAAAGGTTTAATCACAAGCGCTGCCGTTGGCGTTAATGCATCTTTATCGTACTCGGTTCGGGTGCCGCTAGCGGTCGTGCTGATATTAATCACCCGCTGTTTTCTGGCCCCCAGCGTGAGCTGAACACGCTCATCGAGGACGGATAAAGTATCTGTGATCGCAAAACTTTCAAGTTGTGTTTTACCGGTGGGGCGTTCAGTCACGCCAGGGTTATTAGGTTGTGGCTGATTCAGCGGGTCGTAAATATTGGAACTGATGCTACCTACAGCAGTTTCAGCGTTGCCGAAGTCTATCCTGTACATACTGGCATTCAAGTTGACTGCATGATCAACCACCCCGGTGGTGAACGCAGTTCTGATGCCTGCCTCACTCGAAACGGTGTCTTCATCGCGTAGAAATTTATTGGTTGTAGCGGTGAAGTTGCCTGCGGTGTTCACATTGATAGGGGATACGCGTAAAAAATCGTAGCGGCCTCTTCTGGCCCCCCAAGCGGCATAGGCAGTTGTCAGCGGAGTAATATCGTATTCACCCCGGAACATCACTGCACTATCAATCGAGTCAGCATAAGACCATTTTTGGGCAAAGTTATGATCAATGCGATTGGCGCTGGGAACAGCAGCCGTGCCACTTAGGGCCACACGTTCCAGGGGTGCGGTTCCACGATTCTCATAATGATAGAGGTCGCTGGAAAGCCTTAATTTATCGCCTCTGTAATCTAGCGCCACAGAGAGTAAACTTCTCTCGATGTCTTGATCATTGCCGAATACTGTTTTTCCATCCTGATGCACGGCATTCACCCTGACACCGAACTGACCCTCATTCCCGAATCGTCTACCCACGTCCAGATGGCCACCTAACACCGATTGAGTGGCATAGCTTGCCGTGAATTGCGTGATGTCTTTGTCTTCGGCCCGCTTAGGTGCAATATTAATACTACCGCCCACCGCGCCACTTGGAGACATCCCGTTCAAGAGTGCGTTAGGCCCCTTGAAAATCTCCACACGCTCCGCAGATTCAACGGGAACGGTATAGGTAGGCACCAAGCCATATAAGCCGTTGAAGGCAATTTCGCTGTTCACCAAGTTAAAACCACGGATGGTAAATTGATCGAAACGGCCAAAGCGTGGATTGATATTCCGTACAGAAGGGTCGTTAGCCACCACATCGGCCACTGTGGATGCCTGTTGATTCTGAATCAGTTCTTGTGTGTAACTGGTGATGCTATAAGGCGTGTCCATCACCGACTTGTTTCCCAATAGCCCGACCCTGCCGCCAGAGGCCACTTGCCCGCCAGCGTACACTGGTATGGGCTTACCACGCACTTCTGTCGCGGCTTTGACTGTCACAGTCTCTAAAGTTTGAGTCTCTGGCGACGGATTTTCTGCCGTTGCTTTATTCTTTTCGACGGACTTGCTTGCCTCCGCTGCATGCAAGGTGGAAGCCGCAAATAGCGCTGCAATCACAGCGCTTAAGGAGCCTTTTTTACATTTACGTAAATGTATATGGTTATTATTGTACGTACGCATATCCTCTTCCTATTTATTTATCTTCTGGGGTCGAGATTATAATACAATTTGATAATGAGAACCATTATCATTTTTAAATGGGAATTTTTGAAGCTCACTTTGGCTGATGTTCATGGTGATCGCCGCCATCAATACAGGCGGCTGAGGGCATGATCTTGCTAGAGTATTTAAAACGTATACCGTGGCAATGCCGATTGCATTTCTGGCGCTGCAGATAGTTAGGCCGGTTGTTTTAAAGTTGGTGGAGGCAACAGTCTCACGTATCTAGTGAGCATCGCCCCATGAATGAGCCTGAACGGTGATTACTTAACCACTTGGTTAAATGAGTACTTCTGTAAATGAAAGAAAATGCATGGGGGATGCCTATAGAAAAAAGTCGTGCTGGCACTCCTTTCAGCCGTCTGTAAGAGTAGATCAACTATCCACAAAGTCCGCCTGTTGCCCGCTTTTTTACTTTCTTATACATGGCTACATAGTCTAGACAGGTAAGCGCATTCATTTCCGGTCTGAACGCTCTTTTTCGTATTCCTCATAGGTTTTTGTATTGAGTTTTTCCATGCATGCGTCAACTTCACCGGGTGGTTGGCTGCGGCAGTTGTTCCGCGCACCTTCTTTGCCCCCTTCATACCATGCTTGATGAGTGCATGCAGAGAGGGCTATTGAACAAAGAATGATCAGTATCAATCTGAAGGAGCGTTGAGTGGTCATTTGCTATGCGCCTTTTGGGGTGGGTTATTTGTGCGGTAGATTACATGGTATTCGCTGCAATCGCATATATTGCAATGACAGAGGAGACAAAAATGAGGGTGCCTATGGTTTTGCGACGGTTTAATTCCGTCCACAAGAGCAGGCCTGTGATTGAGAGCAGCACCAGGCTTCCTCCTATGCTGTCCGCCAGTAATACCCAGCCTATGCCTGCACCATTGGCTCTATGAAAATTGTTTAAGGTGCCTACCCATGTTTCGTCTGTGCGCTTGATGCTTACACTATTAGAGCCCGCCCAGTAGTCGCTGATCACTTTGTATTGAGGCGCGACGAATCGAATATCCCAATGCTCAGGTTGTTCCATCTCTTTTCCGTGCCATGAAACGGTCATCGCTGGTTCTTTTTTGATGCGGGGTTCTCTATCCATGGAGAGCGTTTGTTTTAGCCAGGCTGCCATCGCTTTGGGACTGTTTTGGGCCTGGGTGGGTACGGCCAATTCCACTTCACTGACAACGGGCTTTTCAAGCTCAAACTTCAAGACGGTTCGGTGGTTATGAATAATCCCGGTCACACCAAACAGTAAACCCAGGATCGCTCCCCACAAGCCCAGCCAGCCGTGAATATCTCTGAGCAGTTTGAGTAGGGTGCTGCGGCGGGACCTGGCCCCTGAGTTGTTTTTACGGAGGGACTGGGCTTTATGCGTGATGGTAGAAGTCATGAGATATCAAATAAGAAAATGCTTTCATCCCCACCATGTAAACAAGGTGGCAATGCGCTTGCAGAAAAGTGTTCTAGCGCTGAAAGAGGTGGCATTGGACATGGCGTCATTAAAACATCAAATCTCTCTCAGCAGAATGGTTCTCGTCTATCAACGTATCGCTTAGGGTCCGCCACAGGCGTAGACGCATCGCAAAAGATTCATATTCATGAGCATAGCAACAATGGTACAATTTTGTAAATGAAAATAGTTCGTATTCACATTATCTTAAGAAAGTAACACCCATGAAAGTAAACTCCGCTTCTTTTATAGCGGTATTGATGTCATCACCATTGCTCAATCTCCATGCTCAATATTTGGAAACCAACGTAGACACCTTGCCCGAGGTCGCTGTGACTTCGGTCAAAGCCAAGGAAACCACCACAGGGCCGATCAAGAAATATAAAGCGTCGCAAGCTCGTACAGCGACAAAAAGTGATACGTCCATTCACGAAACTGCCCAGTCAATCTCTGTCGTTTCCAGCGAACAAATCCGTGACCAAAGTGTGCAGACATTGGCAGACACGCTTAAATTTATTGCCGGGGTGGACGCCGGGCAACGAGGCAGGCGCGGACTGGATGATTTTTCTATCAGGGGCTTTGTGCAAAGCGATTATGCTTTGCGGGATGGCATGCGCATGTTTTACGACACCGCCTGGGTGCAGGCTGAGCCATTTGGTTTTGAGCGGGTGGAGGTCATGAAAGGCCCTGCCTCAGTGCTATATGGCCAGACAGGGCCCGGTGGATTTGTGAATGTAGTCAGTAAGCGCCCAACTGATAGGCCATTGGCAGTATTAGGTATCACGCTGGGTAGCTACAACCAGAAGCAATGGACGGCCGACTTCTCGGATGCCCTTAATCAGGAAGGCAGTGTGAGATACCGACTGGTCGCGTTGACCTCTGAAAGCGATGACCAGGTCGATTTTGTGGACAGGAGCCGCACTTATATTGCCCCCTCTTTGACGTGGGATATCAGTGACCGCACGAGTGTGACATTTTTGACCAGTTACCAGAAAAGCCACTATGTGCCGGTGCGTGGCTTGCCCGCAGAGGGCACGGTGCTTGCTAACCCAAATGGCGATATTTCTTTCAAGCGTTTCGTGGGCGTGCCCGGGCTAGATAAATATGAAACAGAGATGTCACTGTTGGGCTATGAGTTTTCTCATGCATTTAACGATACCGTGAGCTTCAGGCAGCATGTCCGCTATAACACTTATAACGTAGACGGCGCCTTTACGGATGCCAATGGTGGCTTAACAACAAACAAACGCAATTACCAGCGCCGTTTGAATGTGCGCGAGTTATCTGCCCAAATGTGGACGGTGGATAACCAGTTATCTGCCAATTTCAAGACTGGCGGCTTAGCACATGATGTGCTCGTGGGTGTAGATACCCTGCATTACCAAATGGATCGCACGTTTATTAATCGCAACGTCACGGCACTCAATCTTTACCAGCCCAATTATGCGGCCGCAGTGGTCAGTGCCCCTGTCGTAGCCGCAGCGAGCACCGGCAATGATATGGCCACGCAGTCCGGCATCTATCTGCAAGATTTGATCAAGTTTGGCGGTGGCTGGAATGTGCAACTGGGATTGCGCCATGATGAAACTGACCTTGTTCAAACACGTGTGAATAATACCCGCACAAAATCTGATCCCTCTAAAACCACGGGCAAGGCAGGCCTGCTTTATGCGTTTGAGAGTGGCTGGTCACCTTACATCAGTTATAGCGAATCTTTTTTACCGCTCACTGGCAATACCGCAGATGGATCGCCCTATAAGCCTGAAACGGGCCAGCAACAGGAACTAGGCATCAAATATGAGTCGCCAGATCATTTATTCAGCAGTACGTTCGCCATCTATGATTTAAAGCGGCAGAACACGCTGACCGCCGACACACTCAACTCCGGCTTTAGTATTCAAACCGGCGAACAACGGCACAAGGGCTTTGAGTTTGAAACCACCGGCCAATTAACCGACCGCTTGAATGTCGTCACCACCTATTCTTATATTGACGCAGAAATTACAAAAAGCACGACCAACACCTTGGGCAAAAGGCCGATACTGGTGGCAAAGAATATGGCCAATGTATGGCTACGTTATGACCTGACCGGTTGGGTGCAAGGCTTGGGCTTCGGCGCCGGCGCCAGGTATATCGGCGAGCAGGCTGGGAATGATGTGAATTCTTTTGACGTGCCTTCGTATACCTTATTAGATGCAGCGATTTACTACAATACTGCTTCGTGGAGATTCTCTTTAAATGGGCGCAATCTGGCAAACAAGCAATATATTGCAGGCTGCGCAAGTATTTCGCAGTGCTATCCCGGCGATCCGAGAACGGTGATGCTCACAGCAAATTACTCGTTCAAATAATGGCTGCCTGTAGCCATCTGGGTGAGGATTATTTACACATGCAACATCGTGTTATGGCGGGCAGCGTCAGCCTGCCTCCATACTATAATAAGCTTGTTTAGTCAGTTGTTATCCCTATGTCGTCCAGTGGTTATTACAATACGCCCATAGACATGAACCGGCGTTCATGGCATAAAAAATCCCAGTTAGTTGATAGTGCAGGCATGCAATATACCGTTTTTACCAACGATATTTCCCTCACCGGCATGAGCCTGTTTGCAGACAAGCAATACAAATCGGGTCAGATATGTAATGTCGAGGTCCCCGTGTTTGTCGGGTCTGGCCTCAGAAAATACAGGTTTAATTGCCGAGTCGTCTTTTCATCGCTGTGCGGCATGAAGGGATTTAGAACGAACCTGGAGTTTCTTGAGGTGCCTCCTGAAAATAAAAGCCTGATACAGTCGGTGATGGCAAGATAAGGTGAGTCCCCATAAACTGCTGCCCAGAAAATGAAGGCTCAAGGATGACTCCTTGAGCTTTTTTGTTTCACAGCGCCCGTGGGCCCCTTGGGCTAAAGCAGCGTCTGCATTCGTCTGACAGGGCAATCAGTCATCCTCCGATAACGTTTTTATCGGCTCGATTTTATGATCACCCCAACAACATCGTTTTAAATAGGAGTTGTGATGATCACAAACGCAGTGATAGATAACCATGACCAATCTAAAACCCAAAGTGATGAATATATGGTGTTTAGCCCCAATAGAATTCATGTTTCAAGCATAGAAAATGTGCAGACCAATATCGAAGAGGCGCCTAGAGTCGGCTTCCGCAATGACATCCGCGGCCGTCCAAATATTGAGCTTTAAGATGAGTGGAGATTCAGAATGAGGAATGCGATTAAACCCACAGAACAAAAGGCTTCATCTGATCATGCCCTGAGCCAAGCCACAGAGTGTACTGAGATTCATCCTGACGGTGATTGTGTGGACAGTTCGAATAGTCCGCCCGTGCCTCAGGTGAGGCGGGTCGTGGACAAGAAAAATGAACCCAAAGTGAAGCCAGGCGAAATGTTGGAAGATGCCAAATTTACCCAGCATTAAGTAGGTGGGTGGCAGGGGCTACGGCGTGGCCTAGTCGAGGATTTTACATTCACCAGACATGGGGATCTCAGAGAGATCGCCCTGACCAATACATTGCAACTTCACCTCTTGCCCGGTTTTTAGCGTGGCCGCTTTATCTTTTTCGCTTTGTTGAAACACAAACTGTGGCTCTTTATCTGCCTTCACACCACCCTTCAAACTGACAAAAGGCTCTTTGATAAGATTCCGGGTAGTCTCCACAATCACCCCCGTCACGTTGTAAGTGGCGTCCTTAAATCTGTTATCTGCTGCAGCAGGATTGGCCGCATATTCTTTGGCAATTTCAGTGGCGGTAGTTTCAAAAAAAGATTTTCTTTCGCTTAATTGATCGGACGATTTATCCTCAATATTCTCGGGTGGTTTTTCACATGAGATCAAGGTTAAAGCCACCAGGCTCGCCAGTAGGTATTGATTAGAATTTTTCATAAACGCTCTCAACATGAAACGTAGACATGAGTTCTCCTGTCATGCGGGGTGGGTGGCAAAATGCCAAACCCTGAATGTAAAAGAGTAGAGAGGGAGTGCTTAGGGATGTATCCGATATTTTCTGAATACGTTGTCAGACATCCAATCATGCCCGGCAGAGGGATATTCCTACGCGAGGATCAGACATCGCTTATAACACGGCTTTCACATGCCAATTATTCTATGAATGTGCACCGGATATCCGGTGCCTTTAAACACGTTAAATCTATAGGAGAGTGTTATGAATACGAGTCAAATTGTCCCAGAAATGCCAGTGGTCTGTTCGCAGGGCGGTCAGTTCGCCACGGTCGACCATCTCGAAGGTCAAAGTTCTATCAAGTTGAACAAAGACGAACATGGCAAACATCACTACATTCCTACGAGTTGGGTGACTGGCATTGAAGATGGGAAGGTAGTGGTAGATAGACCAGGCGAACAGGCAATGCAGGAGTGGAGCGAGCGCCCCACCCATTAAGCCTCCTCCGCCTAGCTAATAAAGGGAGCCCAGGCTCCCTTTTATTTCGTCTCGTCATTGAGGAACGAGAGCAGTGCGGTAAATCCTACAACAATTCCAGCCAAGCTCTGATAAATCTATGTTACTGGTTTCCTTAATCTGTCAGTGTCGATTTCAAGAGTGGACGCGATATACGTTTCCCATACTTGACCAACATCACGGTGGTTCCTGAGGAGGCCTCCGTGGCAGGTCTACAGCGAGTTCAATAAGGGACAGAAGATGAAGAGAACCTGGATGAAAATTAGCCATTTAATGACGCCAGACGTTGTGATCGCTTCGCCGATGCAATCCTTAAAAAGTGCGGCTCTCATGATGGAAGAACATGATTTTGATGCCTTGCCGGTATGCGAGCATCAACGTGTCATTGGCATGCTCACCGTGCGCGATATTGCCATGAAGGCCGTAGCGCAGGGCCGGTCACTCGACGCGTGCAAAATTTCCGATGTCATGACCTTTGAGACCCAATACGTGTTTGCGGATCAGCCTGCGGAAGAAGTCGCCCACTTGATGATGGAGCAACAGTTGCGCAGATTGCTGGTGTTGGACAGGGAATATCAATTGGTTGGCATTGTGGCCGTCGATGATTTGCTGATGGCGAGCCATTTGCAAAGCACGCTTGCCAGGCATGGTCACTCTACCAGGCATGCGGAGGCTTACCATTGGCCCAACCTGAGTTTAACTGCACGCAAACAAGCCATTCATTAACAGGCACCATGCCTAAGGGAGGCGAACATGCCAGCGAATCACCGTGGTATAAAAGATGATCAAGAAAAAGCGCACAGCATCCATCAGCTGGATCATGAACGTCTAGATCCCACTAACCCTTCTTCTGTTGATCCGGCGAATACGGATCCCGCCGATGAGGCGGAAGATGCCGCCCAATCACTGCCGGTAGTCCCCACACAGCCTCATACCAAGTAGAGGGCGAAAGGGAAATGTCGACATGACAACATAAGCAAATAACTTGGTATTTGAGCAGGTGTTTAATCATTCTTATCACGGACAAAAAATGAAAAAAATGAATATTGCTGTGGCCTTACTTGTTTCTACTTCACTCCTATCTACCACATTTAATGCTGATGCGGATACCTTGGGCATTGGGTTGGGCAGTTATGATGTGGACGGTTCTCATAGTGCTACCGATTTCCGACTCGATTACGAGTACGACACCTCGGTTTGGCTGCAAGAACTCAAGCCATGGGTAGGCATACAAGCGACGACGGACGGCTCATTGTGGCTAGGCGGTGGCCTCTTATATGATTGGCAATTCGCAGAAACCTGGCATCTGAAACCGGGCGTGGGCGTGGGTTATTACAGCCGTGGCAGCAGCCAGCTCAATTTGGGCTATCCGGTGGAATTTCGGTCGCAGCTGGAGCTGGCTAAAGCGCTGAACACGCAACATAGTCTGGGGCTAGCCGTCAGTCATTTATCCAATGCCGACCTGGATAAAGACAATCCGGGTGCTGAAGTAGTCAGCGTGTATTGGCACTATCGGTTTTAGCGCTGCTATCTTTTAGCGGGTACCGTTACCACAAACCCATCTCCCCACTCTCCGCGGTGATTGGGAGTGAGTCTGCGCACTAGTGCGAAACGGTGTTCGAAAATACATTCATGATAATGATCCCCGCGAGGATCAGTGCCATGCCCAACAAGGCGGGCGCGTCTAACGCTTGGCCAAATACAATCCA
>CAKZJM010000360.1 GCA_936943315.1 uncultured Methylophilus sp.
TCGGTTGTGGGCAATGGTCATGCGCAAAAAGAGCAAGTGCAAGAGATGGTGAAGCGGTTGTTGAAATTGCCCTCTAAACCCAGCCCAGACTCAGCAGATGCGCTGGCCTGCGCCATCTGTCACGCACATGGCGGGCAAGGCCTGGGCGCGCTGGCGACCACGGGATTCAGAGTGAGAAATGGAAGATTGATATGATTGCACGCCTGAATGGCCGTTTGCTGGAAAAGTCCCCCCCGTTGATCGTGATTGATTGCAATGGCGTGGGTTATGAGGTTGAAGTGCCCATGAGCACTTTTTATAACCTGCCAGAACTGGGACAACCGGTGCAGGTGTTAACCCATATGGTGGTGCGTGAAGATGCGCAACTGCTTTATGGGTTTGGCAGTGAGCAGGAAAAAAACACCTTCAAGCAACTGCTCAAAGTAAATGGCATAGGCGCCAAATCTGCGTTGTCGATTTTAAGTGGCGTCAGTGTGAATGACCTGATGCTGGCGGTCAGCCAGCAAGAAGTTTCCATGTTGACCCGTATTCCTGGTATTGGTAAAAAAACCGCCGAACGCTTGCTGCTGGAGCTCAAGGATAAATTTGTGGTGACAGGATCGACCTCTGCGCAACCCTCAGCGAAAGCCGCGACGGATGACATCCTCAATGCATTGCTGGCCTTGGGTTACCACGAGCGGGAGGCGCAGGCGACCATCAAGATGCTGGAGCCCGGTGTCAGCGTCAGTGACGGTATCCGTCAGGCCCTCAAATATCTGGCTAAGTAGCTCGGCGCAGCTTGTGAGCGTGGACTCACTGTCATGGTCTGTAATAGTCAAACGCTGCATGGTATGATGACGAAAAATAAATGACTTTCTTTAACCGCGGCATGAGGCCCTATATTGTTTAGTGTTGTACTGCACTTCATTGCCGATCACTCATGATAGAAACCGATAGACTTGTAGCGCCTGCCACTGCCAGCGTTCAGGAAGAAGCGCTGGAGCGTGCACTGCGCCCCAAACTGCTGGACGAATATGTCGGGCAGGAAAAGGCACGTGGTCAGCTCGAGATTTTCATCAACGCCGCCCGTGGCCGCCAGGAAGCACTGGATCATGTGCTGCTATTCGGCCCGCCCGGACTTGGTAAAACCACCTTGGCCCATATTGTGGCCAAAGAAATGGGTGTCAATTTACGCATGACTTCCGGCCCGGTATTGGAACGTGCTGGTGACCTCGCTGCCTTGCTGACCAATCTTGAACCCAATGATGTGTTGTTTATTGATGAAATTCACCGCTTAAGCCCGGTGGTTGAAGAGATTTTGTATCCGGCCATGGAAGATTACCGGCTCGATATCATGATTGGTGAAGGCCCCGCTGCACGTAGCGTGCGTCTGGATCTGCCGCCGTTTACGCTGGTGGGCGCGACCACGCGTGCAGGCATGCTGACCAATCCCTTGCGCGACCGTTTCGGGATTGTGGCCCGCCTTGAGTTTTACTCCCACGACGAACTTGCCAAAATTGTGACCCGCTCAGCCAGTTTGCTCGAAGTTGACATGCAGCAGGCGGGTGCTTTTGAGATTGCTCGCCGTGCGCGTGGCACGCCACGTATTGCCAACCGTTTGCTGCGCCGTGTACGCGACTATGCCCAGGTCAAATCCGATGGCATTGTGACCGATGTGATTGCTGACGCTGCCTTGAAAATGCTGGATGTGGATCAGCAGGGCCTGGATGTCATGGACCGCAAACTGTTGCAGGCGGTGGTTGAAAAATTTGGTGGTGGCCCGGTGGGCCTGGATAATCTGGCCGCGGCGATTGGTGAAGAACGCGATACGATTGAAGATGTGCTGGAGCCTTACCTGATTCAGCAAGGTTACCTGATGCGCACCCCGCGAGGCCGGGTCGCGACCCTGTTAACCTACCAGCACTTTGGCCTGAAGGCACCTGCAAGCATGGTGTCAGGCGAATTGTGGCAAGATGCGCCATAATATGTTTGCGTTTCCGGTCCGTGTTTATTATGAGGATGCCGACGCGGGAGGCGTGGTCTACCACAGCCGCTACCTGAATTTTATGGAGCGGGCCCGCACCGAATGGTTGCGCGCTTCCGGCTTTACGCAGAGCACGTTAACGCAGCAGGAACAGGTATTGTTCGTGGTGCACAGCATGCAACTACAGTTTAAAAAACCAGCACGGCTGGATGACGAGTTGCAGGTGTTTTCGCAATTGATGGAAATGGGCAGAGGCAGTTTTAGTTGCCGCCAACACATCATGCGTGATGACACTGTTTTAATAGAGGCACAGGTCAAGGTGGCCTGTGTGAATGCAGATTCATTTAAACCCACGGGTATTCCGGCCCGTATCAAAATTGCACTGGAGTCTTCATGAATGTAACAAACGATATGTCGATTTTTACCCTGGTGAGCGGGGCCAGTTTGCCAGTTCAGCTGGTGATGCTGATCTTGCTGCTGACCTCACTGGTCTCCTGGTGGTATATCTTCATTAAAGTGTTTTCCTTGAAGGCTGCGAATGAGAATGTAGACCAGTTTGAAGCGCAGTTCTGGTCTGGTGGCGACTTGAACGAACTCTATGAGCGCATTACCGCAGGCAGGAAAACCCCGCAGGGCATGGCCAGTATTTTTCAGGCCGGGTTGAAAGAGTTTATCCGCTACAAACAGCAAAAAGATACCGAAGTCAGTGATGTAATGGAAGCGACCCGCCGTGCCATGCGTGCGGCTTATAACCGTGAACTGGATTACCTGGACTCTCACTTGCCGTTCCTGGCTTCTGTCGGTTCGGTCAGCCCTTATATTGGCTTGTTTGGGACGGTATGGGGCATTATGAATGCGTTCCGTGGTCTGTCTAACGTGGCACAGGCCACCTTGAGTCAGGTAGCGCCCGGTATTGCTGAAGCCTTGGTTGCTACCGCGATTGGCTTGTTTGCCGCGATTCCGGCCGTGATTGCCTATAACCGTTTCGCTGCTGGCGTCGATCGCCTCTCCGTGCGGTACGAGAGCTTTATCGAAGAGTTCACTAATATTTTGCAACGTAGAGCCTGATCGGAGTCCGCATGAGCAGAACGCGTAAACGCCGCATGATGAACCAGATTAACGTCGTCCCTTACATCGACGTGACGCTGGTGTTGCTGGTTATTTTTATGGTCACTGCGCCCATGACTAATCCTGGTATGGTGGAGTTGCCTAAGGTCGGTCAAGCCCTCAAGCAAAGTGGTGACCCGATTGTCGTCACCGTCCAAAAAGAGGGCACCGTAATGATGGATGGCAAGGAAATGCAGCGTGATGATATGCTGGCCTTGATCCGCCAGCGCCTGTCCGAGGCGGATAAGCCTGTGGTGGTCTCTGCAGATAAAAACACTCCCTATGGAGAGGTGATTTCGGTCATGGATTTGCTTAAACAGGCACAGGTAGAAAAAGTGGGCTTGCTGTTCCAGAACGAGAAGTAAGCCTTCAATGACGCAAAGTGACGTGGTAACCGCTTAAGACTTCAATCCAGATGAAAATCGTTTTGTCCCCGCAAGATCAGGCTATACGAAAACGCGCAGCAGTGCTGTCGGTGTTGATGCACGTGCTATTGTTCCTGGGCATGATTTTTATGGTCGACTGGAAAGCCGTCCATGTGAACCCCAGCGTGATGGAAGCCACATTATGGGATAGTTTGCCAGCCAAACAGCCTAGCAAAACGAGCAAACCGATTGAAAAACCGG
>CAKZJM010000361.1 GCA_936943315.1 uncultured Methylophilus sp.
GGGGGCAGTACTGCATTCATTCAGGGTGTTAAAAGATATGTCACCGATGTTAGGGATTTGGATATTGATTTAATAGACCATATCAATCCATTTAGTGAAGCATATGCCATTTTATCCAAAGCTATGACCGAGGAAAGTTTAAAGCAAGTTCAGGCGATCATCACGGGTAAGAGGGTCACAATGACACCTGAGGAAGCTAGGGATTTGGCAAAACGCGCTGTGATTTTCAAGAATGAACACGGTCGTTTGCCTTCTTTAACTGCGGCTGACCCATGGGAAAAGAAAATGGCAGAAGGGATTGCCTATCTAACTAGAATGAAAGCGGAGGCTGCTCGTGGCTAAGGCTGAGTTTACAGATGAAGATGATGCATTGTTGGCTGAATTAGGGGTTGAAGTTGAAACCAACACCAAAAGTACTCATACACCGCGAGAAGAACGCATCATTGCAGGTTTTGAGGAGATTGAGCGTTTTTTTGAGCAGCACGGAAGATTGCCTCAACATGGTGAAGATCAGGATATATTCGAAAGGCTTTACGCAGTTCGGCTGGACCAGATACGCGCTTCATCTGAGTGTAGTGCTTTGGTTGAAAGCAGGGATAGGTTTAGCCTGCTACTTGATCATCCAATATCGAACAATAAAAATTTGGATGATTTAGACGATGATGCACTACTTGCGGCACTAGGACTAAATCAAACCTCAGAATCTGATATTACACAACTCAAATACGTTAAATCACGCGCTGAGAGAAAGGCAGCAGAAGAAATTGCCGACCGATCTGTTTGTGAGGACTTCGATAAATTTAAGCCTTTATTTGAGGCTGTTCAAGATGACCTGAATCAACATAGAAGAAAAACGATTCCCTTTAGCAAGGACGGTAGTATTGAATCAGGTAATTTCTTCATCCTAGCAGGTCAAAAAGCATATATTGCTTCAGTTGGTGAAGAATTTATTGGCACTGATGGTCGGAAAGAATATCGCCTGAGAGTGATTTTTGATAATGGCGTTGAAAGTAACCAGCTTATGCGATCACTGCAAAAGCGGTTGTGGGAGGACGAGGCAGGTAGACGTATTACTGACCCGAATTTGGGGCCATTATTTGATGATTTAGTTGGAGAGTCTGATATCGGCAGTGGCACTATTTATGTTTTAAGAAGCAAATCGGATCATCCTGAAATAAAACAGCGCGCCAGTGTGTTGCACAAAATTGGAGTGACTGGTGGCAGCGTATCAAGCCGTATTGCTAACGCAAAACTTGACCCTACCTTTTTGATGGCTGATGTTGAGGTTGTAGCTACATATGAGCTTTATAACATCAACCGAGTTAAGCTTGAAAATTTAATTCATCGTATTTTTGATTCAGTAAAGCTGAATATCCAAATTAGCGACCGTTTTGGAAATCCGATATATCCAAGAGAGTGGTTTATGGTGCCACTTTTTGTGATCGATGAGGTTGTTGAGAAGTTGAAGGATGGAACATTAACTGAATATAGGTACGACCCAAATCAAGCTAGACTAGTAAAAATATAACGCCGCGAATTGCGGCGTTATATCAGTTAGCTAGTCACCTACAATAAAGCATTTACTTATTTTTCGCCTTACTCAAAACAATCAATATCGTCGCAATTGAAGTACAAGTATTAAAAAATTAAGCAATCAACTTACTATTCGGGATTACAGATTTAATTTCTAAAGATCAAGAATCTCAAGAAGGGCCTTTGTATGGTCACTATGAGCTTTTAATCTTGCAAGCTCGTCTGATAACCGTTCCACAACAGATGGATCGAATGTTTGTAAAATTTCCGAAATCGGGGAGGGGAAAGCAAATGAAATAATTAACCTACTCTGCCCTGACGAGATAACGGTCATTTTTAAACCCTCTCGATCAATTTGAAATCGACTCTGGAAGAAAGCCATTCCGGAACTTCCAATTGCTTAACAATAGTCCAACGACCGCGCTCATCCTTGGCATATTTCGGAAGAAACTTGCCTGGACTAATCGCGGACTTATAATTCTTGAGAATGGCCGGACTGGATGAAAAGATAATAAATCTTTTCAAAGCAAGAGGATTATCGACGTTTTCTAGCGTCTCCCAAATACCAAGCATGAATTTGTGTAAGTCAATGCCCCATTTTTGAGTTAACTCAATCTCGACTCCAATCCTCTCATCTTCCCAAACATCCCAAATACAGTCAGGTACTTTTGGTAAACCTTCAACGAAAAACTGCCGCTCAGTTTGATAATGCGAAATTTGTTGCGCTTTGAAGGCTAACAGCGTTACTTCCTGGCAGATCAAATTGTGATTCAATATACTTTGATTCACGCGGTGAGGATTAATTTCCGAGTAATTTAACAACTCATCTTGTCGAGCTTGAACCTTTGCAAGTCCATCAGGGGATAAACTATAAAAATATCTCGGATAACCAGATTGAGTTGGAGTTTTAACCAAAAGACCTTTTTCAGTGAGTTTATCTAGGTATCCTCCAGACGTTCGACTCAACAATGTTTGAATTATTTTTGAGGTTGTATAACCCCAACGATAAGCCTGAAAAAGCGTCTGATACTCTGCTATCTCCCCCAGCTGCCTAGGAGAAAGCCCATACTCTTGTTGTTTACTTCTGGCTGAAGCGAGTCGAGCCTCCATTATTTTCTTTTTTCCATTATATTGCTGTTCCATAAAAAGTCCCGTTGTAACCGTGCGACGTTGCACTGGACTTATTCACGGATTAATTTCTAAAATAATGAAAATAGAAAAGTACTGATCACTCTTCAGAAGATAAATGGTTAATATTTTTTGAAGATTTTTGAAGATTTTGGGCAAAATCTCCCCCACCCAAAATAAATTGCCAAAACACGAGGTTATAAAAAATTTTGGGGAAATTTCATTTTTCTGACATTTTCCTACCCGAACAACCCTGTTAAGTCTTCCACTGAAGGCAAGGTACAAGAGTGGAAGATGCAGCGTAATTACTTGAGTCCTAATTACACTGGAGATTGGTCGCAATTACTAGAGGTTAAATAATTTGTTGGTTAGCGCTTTAGGCGGCGCAAGCTGAATATTGTCTCTTGCAATCAAGTAGCTACCACCCTCTGATGAAGCAACTACTGCTGGGCGAATTTCTTTCTTTTTATCCGAAATGACTCCAATGATGGCGTTAAAAAAACCTAAGCCCGTTAGAAGCGCAGAAAGGAGGACAGCCTATAAAGGGTGGAAGCGTCCTAGTCAACACGCTAAATGTTTATCGAGATGCAATACAAATGAATTTATCTGGTGATCCTGAGAAGGATTGGCGGGATATGAGGTATTTACTTGCAAGCGGAAGCTGTACTCGATTGAGGGATGTAGCTGAAGAGGTCCGTAATGTAAGAGTATTGGAACGAGGTATGCAACTACGTATGGATCTTTCTCAGGATTGGCGGGACTACGGCTCTTATATGAATGCACTTGAGATTGTTAGAAACGCCTTTGTTCAAGAACACTTCTCCTCAAGCTCCAAGCCAGAGCAAGGAGTGGTCGTCATGAATATGCATAAATCCAAGGGTAAGCAGTTTGACGAAGTAATTATTTTTGAAGGTTGGCCTCTACAGTCCAGAGGAACAATACATGCAAATACAGATAGAATTGTGCGAGAAAATCTTGCCAAAAACATAAGTGATCAAAATGCTCAGAATTTCAGAGTCAGTATCACTCGAGGGAAATCCAGAGTCACAATCCTTACGCCTCAGAGCAATCATTGCGTGTTGTTGAACCCTAGATAAATATTGGGTTTTGCAGCTCCCAAATTGATTTATCAATAACTGAAAATTTTCATTCCATATCTTCATGCTAGTGTTCGATTTTCTTTAAATCTTCCATGATGGTCGACATCAAATCTAAAGCAGACGTTTTTTTGATCGTATAGTAAATATGTTTGGAATATCAATGATGCTGGGCATAGATTAATTCTGATGCTGGTATTTATTAGCTCATACGTAAATCTATAATTCACAACTCGCTAATAAAACAGACAACTTCATTTCCAAAGCCTCTGCAATCTTAAGTAGATTTATGATTGCAATGTTGTGCTCACCTCGCTCAATTCCACCTAGATATGACCTATCCATCTCAGCTATGTCTGCCAGGGCCTCTTGAGATAGCTTCCTATTTAGTCTAGCAAGTCGAATTGCATTCCCTAGCCTCAAAAGCTTAGGATTACCAGAAAATGATGGAGAAGGCTTTGCCATAGTTCGCATCATCAATCCTTGATGCATTCGATACCACGGTATATAATACCCATTAAAGGCAAAATATTAAATTAATCAACTATTAACAAAAGAACTTGAGGGAGAGAAAAAATGAAGAAAGCCCTACAACAATCCCTACTTTTCGTGCTGGGTGCACTTGAAGCGATCCCAAGACGAGTATGGGACTTTTTTGGCTGCGTCTTAATCTTTGGTGGCGCCTTTTATTGGGTCAATTCCGATATCGAGAGTAACAACATCTTGTGCCTTTTCCGAGTGACATTTGGCAACTTACTGGTTGGGTGGTTAGCAATTACTACCATTCCTCAGTTCTTCTTTGACATGTTCGATACGCAAAAGTAAATGCTATGTAAACCTTAAGAGCGATTTATGAATTAAAGTATATATTTTTCCGGCAAAGAACCAGCTTAATTTTCAAGTTGGTTTAAAAATGAAATAGCCACCAAAAAGGTGGCTATTTCATTTTATTACGGCCTCTTGAGTCAATCAAAACATCAGAATCCTGACCTTATCAATCGGTTGTTGATACTAATTCCTGCAACACCCTCTCATCTTTGGGTAAATCAACTAATTGTTGATACTGATTCCTGCAACACCCTCTCATCTTTGGGTAAATCAACCAATTGTTGATACTGATTCCTGCAACACCCTCTCATCTTTGGGTAAATCAACCAAT
>CAKZJM010000362.1 GCA_936943315.1 uncultured Methylophilus sp.
TGAACTCTGGGCCTCACTAAACGGCAAGATTCTTGAATATTTATCCGGCGTGAGCCTGGCTGACATGGTCGATATGCAGCGTAACAAAGGCGCTGGCACTGTCGTATTCTCACCCAGAAAATGTGGTTCTGAAGCAACCATTGCTGCTTAATCCCTGCTGATTGCCATGAAAACCGCATTCTTTGACCATAACAGTACCACCGCGCTGAAACCGCAGGTGCTGGAGGCCATGCTGCCCTGGCTGACACAGCCGAGCGGCAACCCTACCAGCCGACATGTTTATGGGCGCAATGCGCGCGATGCCATGGAGCTGGCCAGGAAACAGATTGCCGAGTCTGTAGGTGTACAAGCCTCACAAGTGGTGTTCACTTCAGGTGGCACAGAAGCCAATAATTTTGCGGTCAAAGGCATCACAGCGAACTTGAGCCCTGCGCAATTATTAATTAGCGCCATTGAACATCCCTGTGTCACCCGCCCCGCCCAATCATTGGCGTGGCATGACTGGAAAGTTGGCCAGATTGGCGTTGACAACCAAGGCGTGATTGATTTGGCGCAGGCAGAACAAGCCTTAAAAATGCGTACAGGCCTGATGTCTGTCATGCTGGCGAATAATGAAACCGGTGCCATACAGCCGATTGCTGAATTGGCCGCCCTGGCAAAAGCCCACGGGGCGCTACTGCATACTGATGCGGTACAGGCATTCGGTAAAATTGAAGTGAATATGAGTACGCTAGGCGTACATGCCATGACCATTTCCAGCCACAAAATTGGCGGACCTGTGGGTGTGGGCGCCCTCATTCTGGACAAGCGTGTGGATATTGCGCCCTTATTGCATGGTGGTGGCCAAGAGCGCGGCTTGCGTAGCGGCACCGAAAACGTGGCGGGGATTGTTGGTTTTGCGCAGGCTTGCCAACTGGCAATGCAGTCATTAGCAGCTCGCCATGACAGTGTATTGCGCTTACGTCAGCAGCTTGAGGCAGGCTTAAATACCGTGGGTGCGGTGATTTTTTCACCTCACACCGAGCGTTTACCGAATACGAGTTTCTTCGCCATCCCCAATATTGAGGGTGAAACCCTGGTGACGGCGCTGGATAAAGCTGGATTTGCCGTGGCGAGTGGTTCAGCCTGCTCTAGCGACAGCACTGAGCCTAGCCATGTATTGCTGGCGATGGGCGTAGAGCCTGACTTGGCGCGTGGTGCAGTCCGTGTCAGTTTGAGCGAGAGCAATACCCGTGAAGAAATCACCCAGTTTTTAGCAGCGTTGCAGCAGCAAGTGCAGCGTCTAAAAGGATTAAGTGCCGTTGCGGCATAAGACTTTTATTGAAAGAGCAAACATGTCTGAAAGAAAGCCGATTTACCTGGATTATTCTGCGACCACGCCGGTAGACCCCCGTGTTGCGCAAAAAATGATTCCTTACCTGACCGAAGACTTTGGCAATCCTGCGTCGCGTAGCCATCCGTATGGCTGGACTGCCGAACACGCTGTTGAGAATGCGCGTGAAGAGGTTGCAAAACTGGTGAACGCCGATCCGCGCGAAATTGTTTGGACCTCAGGCGCAACCGAGTCTAACAACCTGGCGATCAAGGGCGCTGCCCACTTTTATGCTGGCAGCAAAGGTAAGCACATTATTACCTCGGCCACGGAGCACAAAGCTGTGCTGGATACCGTGCGTGAACTGGAACGCGAAGGCTATGAAGCGACTTATCTGCAGCCTGAAGCCGATGGCCTGATTTCACTGGAAAAATTCAAGGCAGCAATTCGCCCTGATACCGTATTGGCTTCTATCATGCATGTGAATAATGAAATTGGTGTGATCCAAGATCTCGATGCGCTTGGAAATGTTTGCCGGGCCAACAATATCATTTTCCATGTAGACGCAGCACAATCAACCGGAAAAGTAGTGATTGACCTGGAGAAACTGCCGGTGGATTTGATGAGCTTTTCTGCACACAAAACCTATGGCCCTAAAGGCATAGGCGCACTGTATGTCCGCCGCAAGCCACGTATCCGTATCGAAGCACAAATGCACGGCGGTGGTCATGAGCGCGGCATGCGTTCAGGTACGCTGGCGACCCACCAGATTGTGGGCATGGGCGAAGCCTTCCGCATTGCCCGTGAAGAAATGGCGAGCGAAAACGAGCGTATCCGCATGTTGCGCGACCGCCTGCTCAATGGCTTGCTGCAAATCGAAGAAACCTATGTCAATGGTGACCTCGACCATCGCGTGCCACACAACCTGAACGTGAGTTTCAACTTTGTGGAAGGTGAATCTTTAATCATGGCGATTAAAGACATTGCAGTGTCTTCCGGTTCAGCGTGTACATCGGCCAGCCTTGAGCCTAGCTACGTATTGCGTGCATTGGGCCGTTCAGATGAGCTGGCACATAGCTCGATCCGCTTTAGCATTGGCCGTTTCACGACGGAAGCCGACGTGGACTACACGATTGAGTTATTGAAGAGCAAGATTGGAAAATTGCGTGAACTGTCCCCATTATGGGAGATGTTCAAGGATGGGATTGATTTGTCCAAAGTTGAATGGGCAGAGCATTAAAAATTGATCTTTCATCGCCTGGCGGCGTTGTCGACATGCTTGTTTAGATCAAACTCAACGGCGCATGCCTCCGCCTTGCCAGACAATGAAATCTTCAATTTTCGAGTGATTAAAAGTTAATTCAAAATTAAAGCCAAAGCCCTGTTGCATAGGCATTTAATTTCAAGGAGTGTTAAATGGCTTATTCAGATAAAGTGTTAGACCACTACGAGAATCCACGTAATGTGGGCTCTATGGACAAAAATGACCCGAATGTCGGTACCGGCATGGTCGGCGCGCCTGCGTGTGGTGACGTCATGAAGCTGCAAATCAAAGTGAATGATGCAGGCGTGATTGAAGACTTATGGCTGCGGCTCTGCGATTGCTTCGAGCTCCCTGGTCACCGAATGGCTGAAAGGCAAAACGCTGGATCAGGCACAAGAGATCAAGAACTCTGCGATTGCTGAAGAGCTGGCGCTGCCACCAGTGAAAATCCACTGCTCTGTATTGGCAGAAGATGCGATCAAATCTGCCATTGCGGACTTGAAATCCAAACAAGGTCATTAACATGGCAATTACCCTGACTGAAACCGCAGCCAACCGCGTTGAGAAGTTTCTCGCCAACCGTGGCAAAGGGGTCGGCTTGCGCCTGGGCGTGAAAACCACCGGCTGTTCGGGCATGGCTTATACGCTGGAGGTTGTGGATGAGTTATTGCCAGAAGACGTGACCTTTGAAAGCCACGGCATCAAGGTGATTGTCGACCCGAAAAGCCTGGTCTATATTGACGGCACTGAATTGGACTTCACCAAAGAGGGTCTGAACGAAGGCTTCAAGTTCAATAACCCGAACGTGAAAGACGAGTGCGGCTGCGGGGAATCCTTTACTGTCTAAGCGGGTTGGGCGCCTCACTGCGCCTACCTCTTTGCAGCTTTGTGTATGCAAAACTACTTCGCACTGTTTCAACTGCCGCAGCAATTTGAGCTAGACCTGGCTCAACTGGATAGCCAGTACCGTAAACTTCAGGCTGAAGTGCATCCTGATAAATTTGTGAACGCCTCGCCTGCTGAACGCATGCAATCCATGCAAATGGCCACTTTAGCCAACGAAGCCTACCAGACCTTGAAACAACCAACCTCCCGCGCTCGTTACCTGTTGCAGTTGCAGGGCATTGCTACCGATGAAGAAAACAACACCGCCATGCCCGCCGATTTTTTGATGGCGCAGATGGAGTGGCGCGAAGCAATGGAGGATGCCAGGTTCGGCAAGGATATTGCTGCACTGGACGCCTTATTAAAAGACATGCGCACCCAGGCTAAAGCCTTACAGGGTCAAGTAGCCAATGAGCTCGAATCAGCGCCAGCCCAGGCTGCGCTCACCGTACGCAAGCTGCGTTTTATTGATAAAGTGAGTGAAGATGTGAATCAGCTGATCGCTCAGTTGGAAGATTAGTTTAATGGCCTTATTACAGATTTCCGAACCCGGACACTCCCCTGCCCCACACCAGCACAAACTGGCAGTCGGCATTGACCTGGGCACCACCAACTCGCTGGTAGCAACGGTACGCAGCGGCATGAGCACTGTCTTGCATGACGAACATGGTCATGCGCTGCTGCCTTCTGTCGTGCGTTACCTGGATGGCGCCATCGTGGTTGGCCACGAAGCACAAGCTGCGCAAAGCCAGGACCCGGTCAATACCATCGTGTCCGTCAAACGTTTTATGGGACGTGCCTTACATGACATTACCGACAGGGCTCACATCCCTTACCATTTCGTGGAGAACGACAGTTCGCAAGGCATGCTGGAGCTCAAAACCAGAGCCGGGTTAAAGAGCCCGGTTGAGATCTCCGCAGAAATTCTAA
>CAKZJM010000363.1 GCA_936943315.1 uncultured Methylophilus sp.
CTTGCGCGATATCCGTACATTTGGGGATGGTCAAATAACTAAGAACTTCGCCAGCACCGCCAACGAGGATATCAATATCCTTTTTCCAGTGTGGGTGCGTGTAGTCATGTATACGCGCGCCCGCCATCTTGTATTTATTCGCTTCAGAGTTCAGCACACGCACAATCATTTCCGCATGCGCTTGTTCCTGGCCGCTGGCGGCGCCATCTTCGCAGTCGCAGGTGATATCAAATACCGGACCCACACCGTTAGGGGTCGCGGGGTCTTGCAAAGACAAGGCTTTCAGGATCAGCTTTTCGCTACCGGCAAAATGCTCGCAGGCAGGGATGACCGGGAACGGTTTTTCTCCGCCAAAAAGTGCCTGATTTGGATGAACAGCCATGTTTAGTTTCCTTTACGTGGAATGAGAACGGTATAGTCAAGATCGAGCACCACATGCGGGTGATAGCCTTGCGTGGTTTTAATATTTTCCAGTGTGGCTGGAGGCATGTTTTTCACACCTATCATGCGCAAGCGTAACGCGCCCAGTTCAGGATGGGGCAGGGCCCATTTATCCAGTACTTTGGTCATGCAATATATGGTGTCGCCTGAGTAACTTGGGTTGGCGTGCGTGCCGCCATTAATTGCCAGAATGGAAACCGCGTTTTCCAAACCTTCGTAACTCAGGGCGCGGCAAGCGGAGATCACTACGCCGCCATACACCAGGCATTGGCCTTGCGGCGTACTTTTCATCAGGTGCGCATCAAAGTGCAGGCGGGCATTGTTCTGGTATAAGTGCGTGGCCATGGTATGGTCACTCTCATTAATGGTCAGGCCAGAAGGGTGGCGCATACATTCGCCCACTTCGTAGTCATCCCACCAGTAGTTGCCGCCCGTGGCAACGCTCAGGCTGCGGTCACGTTTGAAATGTGCAGGGATGGAAAGTGATTCTGCACCGACGCACTCCGGTAATTCCGGGATAACCGTTTCCGGCGCTGGAGCGTCCTGGTTTTTTTTTTGCACCATCACCCAGCGTACCCAGCTCAACACGGGTGTTTGATGCTGGTTAACTGTCGTTGAGCGTACCCAGACCACGCCATTTTTGCCACTGGAATTTTGCTTGAGACCTATGACTTCACTAGAAGTACTTAGGGTATCGCCTGCATAGATTGGCTGTATAAAACGCACATCGGCATAGCCCAGGTTGGCAACCGCATTCACTGAAATGTCAGGCACCGTTTTACCAAACGCAATATGAAATGCCAGCAAGTCATCTACCGGTGTGGTTGGATAGCCTAGCGCTTGCGCCAGTGGTTCGCTGCAATGCAGCGGGTTACGCGCGCCGGTGAGGGCAATATAGAGTGCTGTATCGCCACTGGTGAGGGTGCGTGGTGTCGCGTGCTGGATGGTTTCACCCAGTTTAAAATCTTCGAAAAAGCGGCCGGTGTTGATTTTAGTACTCATGTTCAACTCCTTAGATAAACTCTTCTTCCAGCTCGGCAATGGCCTCTGCCAGTTGAATCAAGCGTTGTGCCGCTTTGATATGGTGGTGCTCTACGAGTTTGTCGTTGACGACCACCGTGCCGCGTCCAGCTTCGTTCGCTTCTTTCAGCGCCTTGATAATCAGCCTGGCGTGTTCGACCTCTGCGCGTTGCGGCGTGTAGGCATCATTGCAATAAGCGATTTGGGCGGGATGTACCAGGGATTTTCCATCCATGCCGATGTCGCGTCCTAGGCGGCAGGCATATTCAAACGAATGCATGTTCTTGAAGTCTGAGGTGATGCCGTCAATCACGCCTTTGCCATAAGCACGCGCGGCCAAAATCACCAGGGATAAAGAGGTCAGAATGGCGGAGCGTTCGTGCGTCACGCGGGCATGTAATTGCGAAATCAGGTCTGAAGTTGCCATGACCATACAGATCACGCGCTCGGAAGCAGCGGCAATTTCCTTGGCATTGAGCACGGCCAGCGGGCTTTCTATCATGACCATCATGGGTACATCTTTGCCACCGGCTTCATCCAATAATTGCTGAGCCTGCAAGACATCTTCGCGCGACTCTATATTTGGAAACAAAATAGCATCGGCGCCAATATTGGCCACTGCTGCAATGTCATCATGCCCCCAGATGGAATGCAGGTCATTTACCCGCACAACCACTTCTCTTTTGCCATAGCCACCTTCTTGCACGGCATTGACTACGTTCTGGCGGGACTGGATTTTGGCGTCCACCAGAATAGGATCGCCCAGGTCAAGAATGACAGAGTCGGCGGCGAGTGTGCGTGCACGTTCCAGGTAATGTTGATTGCATCCTGGAACATATAGCATCGAGCGCCTTGGTCTGAGTGCATATGACATGCGTTTTCCTTTGTTACGGCAAGAAATTAGATTCATTATTCATCAATAAAAAAACTCTGTCAACAAATATCTTATGTCTTATATAAGATATAAAATAGTGGACAATAAAAAGGCGCTGTGATATAAATTAAAAAACTTAACTCAGATACAAATATCGGGTGTCAATCATGAATGGAGTCGAATCTATGGATAAACAGTTGGGTTCACCAAGTTACCGGCCGCTGTACGACCAGATTAAAGTGCTGATCACGCAAAGCCTGATTGGCGGAGAGTGGCGCCCCGGGGATATGATTCCGAGCGAAATTGACCTGGCGCAGCGGTTTAAGGTGAGTCAAGGTACAGTGCGTAAAGCGATTGATAGTCTGGCGACAGAAAACATCCTGATTCGCCGCCAGGGTAAGGGCACCTTTGTAGCCACTCATAATCAGGATGACGTCAAACTCAGATTCTTACGCCTGACTGCAGAAAATGGTCAGAAAGAAATGTTGCAGAACGAGTTTCTGTCCTGCGTGAAGAGTAAGGCTAGTGTGCATATTGGCAAGGTGCTGGAAATGAAAGCAGGTGCGACGACGATTGACGTGAAGCGCTTGCTGACTTTTTCAGGGCGGCCGCTGATTTATGACCACATTATTGTGCCTGCCGCGCCTTTTAAAGGCTTGAACCGTGCCAAGGTGGAAGAGAGTAATGGCTCTATGTACAGCATGTATGAGTCCCAATTTGGGGTCCGCATGATACGTGCTGAGGAGCGTATTAAGGCGGTGGCGGCAGATGCAGAGGTGGCCAAAGCCTTGGGCTTGAAAGAGGGCTATCCGTTATTGAGCATAGAGCGTGTGTCATTTACCTATGGTGATAAGCCGATGGAGTGGCGCTTGGGGTTGTGTCTGACGGACGACCACCACTATATGAGTGAATTGGAATGATTGAAAAATCTTCATTAGCGGCGTTGAATTTCGCTTGCCGTGCGACTCGCACTGTCTTCGCTCATTCGCCTTGCTACTGAAGTTTTGAATCATTCTGAATAAAGGGCGTGACTTTTGAAAGCGCATTTTCGCAAGTTGGATATCGCTGGCTGTACTGGTTGTAATAGCTGCGATCATCCGCCTAGCCAAAATGTGTTTTGAAAAGTCTTGGTCGAAGTTAAGGCTGTCGCTATAAAGAGAAAAGAGGTTGATGAATGGACGATTTAAAGCAACGCGCGCTGGATTACCATCAGTTTCCCAAACCTGGGAAGCTGAGCGTGGAGTCGTCCAAGCCTTGTGCGACACAGCAGGATTTGTCTTTGGCGTATACGCCAGGGGTGGCCGCGCCTGTGCGCGAGATTGAAGCGGATCCGGCCAATGCTTACAAATACACCAATAAAGGCAATCTGGTGGCGGTGATAACCGATGGCACTGCCGTGCTGGGGTTGGGGAATGTGGGGGCGTTAGCTGGCAAGCCAGTGATGGAAGGCAAGGGCGTTTTGTTCAAGCGTTTTGCCGGTATTGATGTGTTTGATATTGAGGTGAATGCTGCAACGCCAGACGAGTTTATCCAGACCGTGGTCAATATTGCGCCTACGTTTGGTGGCATTAACCTGGAAGACATTGCGGCACCACACTGTTTTTACATTGAAAATGAGCTGAAAAAACGCCTGGATATCCCGGTATTTCATGATGACCAGCATGGCACCGCCGTGATTGTGGCGGCGGCGTTGCTGAATGCGCTTGAGCTTCAGGGTAAAACCTTACCAACAGCCAAGATTGTGTTTTTGGGCGCAGGTGCGGCAGGTTGTTCCTGTGCCAAGCTGCTTAAATTGATGGGTGCAACCCATATCACCATGGTCGATCGCAAAGGCGTACTCGACCTGGACCGGGACGATCTGCACGACAATAACCGTGAACTGGCGATTGCGACAGGCAAAGTAAAAACACTGGCAGACGCCATGCAGGGCGCTGATGTGTTTATCGGCGTATCTGCCAAAAATGGCCTGCCACCTGAGTTGGTTGCCACCATGGCTGCCAAACCAGTGATTTTTGCCCTGGCCAATCCTGACCCTGAAATTTTGCCTAGCCAGGTGT
>CAKZJM010000364.1 GCA_936943315.1 uncultured Methylophilus sp.
AATCCTGTATTTGACGACTTCTTGATTCCAACCTCCAATTTTTTCCCCGCCATGCAAGAAGGCAAATACTCCACTCATTGTTTCTTGGCGACTGAAAAAGATGGCCCTATGCAAATAAAACCACCTATTGGCAAGAAGGGGATATATGATGCAGATGCCGAGACCACAAGTGATGAAATCACAATTCCACATTGGCCTGCAGAGCTAGTGCCGGCTGAAGGAGGGGATGGTCATGCCGATATTTTTGATTCAACCAGCGGTATTATTTATTCGTTTTGGCAATTGAAAAAGGTGGATGGGGTTTGGCGTACTACCCATGTTGGATGGATGCCGCTCAACGGACCTGGCTGGGGTGATCCGGCCCATTACCACCAAGGATCACGGGCAACGGGGCTGCCTTCATGTGCAGGGATTATTCGTAAACATGAATTAAATGACGGCGAAGATATGTATCATCATGCGCTGGCTATTTCGCTCACCAATAACGCGCTTTCACCATCCCCGGCATATATGTTTCCAGCGACGGTCGCTGACGGCGGCGCGAAAAGAAATACCGGCAAAATTCCTGAAGGCGCATTAATGATGCTGCCCTCTGAGTTTGACACCTCGACCATCACTAATGCAGAGCTGAGAAAAGTAGCGAATACATTAAAAGTGTATGGGGGATATGTGGTCGACATGAATTTTGGCACTCCATTTTTAGTGTATGTTGAAATCGGCTCCGGATTGAAAATTCACAAGAATGGATGGGATAATAAGGCCGGTCAAGAATTACAATTGGTAAGGCAAAGCTTACGAATGGTAAAAGGGGCAAGTGGTTGGATTGACGGGAATGGGCAACCGTTTACGCCCAACAAAAACTTAAACTTGCTTTCGATGAGAGGGCCTTGGTCAGCATCGAATGGTAAGCCACTAGGAAAGTTTGTACCGACCCAGCAAGCGGTCGTGTTTGAAAATACGGATTCCCCAGTGACTCAGACAAATTACTCTGATCGATCTATGCCTGATATTGACTGGGCCAAACCTCAAAAAGGACAGAAGTTTACTTTGAAAGCTGTGACAACAGGCGGTGCAACCGTACGCTTCAAGATCATTGATAAAGAAACCAAGAAACAAGTTTATGATAGCCATGAACTTCAAAATAATGATTCAGTGACTTTTGAGTGGCCAGTCGATAGTTTTTACCCGCTTGTTGCTGTGACCAGTGGAGTAGGGGCGACTTCTTCAGCACGCGGTATTTTAGTTCGCGCTGCCGACAAGTAATCAGTATTTAATTTAATAGGCATCCGTTATGATTTATGATGTTTTCATCGCACTTTTTTACCTTGTATTGGTGTTATTGGCGATTCCGGTTCTCACCTTTGCCTTTCAAATTCTCATCGCTGTTCTGCCTGGCTATCGCAAAACAGCCATCCTACCGAATCAAGACCGTATTGCAATCCTGATCCCTGCGCATAATGAGTCAGCGGGGATTGCGAATACCTTAGACTCTATCAAGCAACAGGCCACTGCTAATACTAGAATTGTTGTGGTGGCAGATAACTGTACTGACAATACAGCAGAAGTGGCAAGAAAGGCAGGGGTTGAAGCGATTGAGCGTTTTGACCAAGAAAAAAGAGGAAAGGGCTACGCCCTAGACTTTGGCGTGCAGTTCCTCAAACAGTCTCCGCCAGAGATTGTCATGGTATTTGATGCAGACTGCCAAATAGATACTGGAACCATAGATGCGCTCGCAAATGCGGTTGTTTCAAGGCGCAGCGCTATTCAGGCGCTTTACTTGATTCAATCCAATCCTAATGGCGATATCAAATCAAAAATTGCCGAGTTTGCCTATGTGGTCAAAAGCTGGACTAGGCCATTGGGTTTTCACCGCTTAGGCCTTCCCATGCAATTGATGGGTTCTGGTATGGCATTTCCATGGCAACAAATTGAAAATGCCAACCTGGTGCATGGCAGTATTGTAGAAGACATGAAACTGGGAATAGACTTGACGATTGCCCATCGCGCGCCCGGATTTTGTCCCGAGGCCTATGTCACCAGTCTGTTTCCCGAACATGATGCTGGTACTGAATCACAAAGAAAACGTTGGGAGCATGGTCACATTAGTATGATTGTCAAAGAAGGGTTGCCACTATTGCTTAAGGGCATTACTTCTTTCAATTTCTCAATCATTGCCATGGCCTTGGATTTGATTGTTCCTCCATTGGCATTTCTTTTCTTGCTGTCTGCACTATTTGCCCTGATTTCTGCGATAGCATGGATGATCACCGGCGATTCGCAGCCATGGTGTTTGGGAATAGTCGTGTTTTTATTATTCACTGCTTTTGTTTTGATCGCCTGGTTTAAACATGGTAGGAATATATTGCCCATGATGTCACTATTTGCATATGCGCCGGTGTATGCCTTCGGCAAAGTTAAGTTGTATTTGAACTTCTTCAAAAATCGCCAGGTTGAGTGGGTCAAATCCAGAAAAGATTAATTGAGAAAAAGAACATGAGTATGACCTCATCCCAGCCCAGAAAATTTAAAGTTGAAGAGTTAGAGAGTGTTCGCGGTATCGCAGCTCTACTCGTGGTGCTCTACCATATCCCCAACTGGAATCCCTTTATTCATCATTTGCCCATCATTAATGGTGCGGGATTCATGGTGGATTTGTTTTTCGTGTTATCAGGTTTCGTCATTTTCACCGCGTATCACAACAAACTCAAAAATTGGCGTGATGTGGGCAGATTTCAATTTTTGAGATTTGGGCGATTATATCCGGTTCATTTACTGATGCTGGTTGTCTATTTAATGATAGAAACCTTGAAGTACGTATTGCAGGCAAAGTTTGGTGTTGCGAGCCTAAGCAAGCCTCCCTTCGAAGAAAATAATTTTTATGCTTTTCTTAGAGAGTTGTTTTTAGTGAAAGCATTCTGGCCTAATGAAACAGCGATGACCTTTAATAGTCCGGCATGGTCAATTAGTGCAGAGTTCTATACCTACTTTATTTTTGCAGTGATCACGTTATATCTCGACAAACTGAAATCCCTGATTTTCCCTCTTATTGGGTTTATTGCTATTTTCCTTCTTTTCCTCTATCAGCCTGAGCACTACAACTTTATGCTACGTTGTTTAGCTGGATTCTTTTCTGGCTGCACGGTGGCATATTTAATCCTTAAATATGGAAGCGTAGAACGTGGGACATTTCCCGTAATCACGATTCCGCTGTCTATTGCCTTAATTTTCAGTGTGACCATATTAGCCAGCGGGTTTTATGGATATGGTCTTGTTATTTACCCAGCCAGCGCATTATTGATTGCAGGTATTTTGTTGACACCAGGCAATATCTTTAAACGTTACCTTTCAAAGACTTGGCTTATTTGGCTTGGTACAGTTTCATACTCACTCTATATGTCACATGGTGCAGTACTATGGTTTTTTAATCAGTTTATTCGCGTGCTTTTTCACCCATCTGAAATTGTGATACGTGGCATTTCTACCCCACAATTCACAACCGGACAATCTATTTTGTTGAGTATCCTTTATATCTCTATTTGTTTAACGGTCTCACAGCTCATGTATTCTTATATTGAAAAACCATTTAGAGAAAAGTCGAGAAGGGTTATTCAAGTGAATAATTAATTTCACATAACTTCTTATGCAAAAATCAACTTCAATATAAATTTTTCTCATTGATCAATTCTTTAGGACATTCATCTAGACATTTATATATTTAATTTTTAAAGATAATTGTTAACTTTAGTTCATTTAATATTGTGTTTGTTACAATTTTTATTGTAAATTAACATTAATTATGACTTGGGGACTAAAGTGCTGACTTTTAAACAATTATCTGAAAAAATATTTGCCATTGGCTTAGCGCTCACAAGTTTAAATACGCTAGCGCTCGAATTTGGCACCTACCAAAGACCATTTGACGCCACTTCATTGTGGAACAGTAAGCCTGTATCACCCACTTTCCTGAATTACGTCATTCCTGATTCCTTATACAATCCAACAGCATATACGCCTGCCTTTTCTGCCTCTTGTTATTATGCAGACACGAATGATGCACCCATGACTATTAAA
>CAKZJM010000365.1 GCA_936943315.1 uncultured Methylophilus sp.
CGATGGTGCCGACGTTCACGTGCGGCTTGGTCCGTTCAAACTTGCCTTTTGCCATCTTAGACTCCTAAATTTGATGAGAATGTCCAGGCAACACGCCCGACTGATTACTGACTTGTCAGCGATACGACGAGAAACTGGTGCCCTTGACGTGGATTGAACACGTGGCCTCTCCCTTACCAAGGGAGTGCTCTACCACTGAGCCACATGGGCGTTATGCCTTTTGTTATTGTTGGAGCGGGCGACGAGGTTCGAACTCGCGACATCTTGCTTGGAAGGCAAGTGCTCTACCAACTGAGCTACACCCGCACTATGCAGAACACCCAAGGAAGGTTCTCACCGACCCGCTTTACAGCAACACCTACAGGCAATCATTTTTTGGTGGAGGGGGCTGGATTCGAACCAGCGTACTCAGAGAGAACGGATTTACAGTCCGTCGCCTTTAACCACTCGGCCACCCCTCCAAAAAATCGACCGCGATTATCGCGGTTAATACCGCTGGCGTCAACGCCAACGAGCATTATTTTGGTGCCGGGTATCGGAATCGAACTGATGACCTTCGCATTACAAGTGCGCTGCTCTACCAACTGAGCTAACCCGGCATTTCAGGAAGGCGCAACTATATCACTTTTTTTGGGGAGTGATCCAGTGCTTTTAAGAATTTTTTTATTTCGCCAATCCGGACTCGGATAGCTTTGAATGCTCACAGCCGCTCGGATTCCAGTACCTCAGCAGGAATCGCATCCATGGAAGCCTTCCCGCAAGACAAGCATCACCAGTTAAGGAGCTTCATTCACCCACTGCACATTGAAGTCGGAGAGGTTCTGGATCTTAGTACGACTCGTTAACGCCCTAACTGACTAATCTTAGATTGAAAAATCTGTTCAATTTGAGTCTTCCATGCCGGTGCTTCATGTGCGGGCCGGAAATCCCCACAAAGATCCAACAGCTCACGTATCAAACCAACTTCAACACGGCCAGCCTTAAACAGCGCTTCAAACAAGGCCTTGAACTGCCTCAGTGTAACAGGGACAATATCTAGCTGCATCTTGTCATCCGTTCTCGTAAACCAAACGCCGATTCGGAATGTCTCAGCGGTATTGGAATCGATACGATTTGCGATGAATAACCCATACACCGGTTTCCCAGACTGTTCGCCATAAAGAGAAACAAGTTCGGCAACATGCCGACGCACCGGTTCACCTTCGGCGGCTTCCTGCCGTGAGTTGTCCGTCAATGTGACCTCAACCACGATCACAAAATCGTGAAACTCAAAGATCAGGTCGGGACCATTTCCCGGCGCTGTGCCAACTGGCAAAAAGTCTTGGTCAATCTTAAAGCGCCTTGCCTGATAGGGCTTATTTGCCAAGTTATTAATGGCCAGGAATGCACGCCATAGAACCCATTCGAAATAGGCAGGAGCTTCGGCCTGTGGCACTTCAATCTCTTCACCGTTTGAGAGGGTTTTTTTACCATTTCTGGTAATGATGAGTTCCATATAAGCCGCAATCTCTTCCCAATCACCAGCTTGCCGGATCGCGTATTCTTCTTCGTTACGCTCGAACAAAAGCTGCTCGATCTGATGCCGAATGAGCGCGATATCTGCGGCGGTGTCCGTTGACTTGCCCGTGGCGTCAAATGGGATGCCGCGCCTTTCTAGCTGCAACAGCAAGTCATCCAGCACGACAAGTGCTGAATCCTTGTTGTCAGTTGGTAGCATCGCACCATTGCACAGGGTTATGAAGTATGAGCGGTCAGAGTCTGGAATCTCGGCATCCTGAATCAGCTTCTCAACAAAAACGCGCTTCTCCGGCACCAGCGAAAGACCACGCCCTTTACTTTGCACTAACCCTGTCGCTTTAAGATAGCGCAGATTGGTATCAGCATAGTCACTAAAAGTACTTGCCGCGTACTCATGCACCACAGCGGCTGCTTCGCGCTCCTGTTGGTCGAACTTACGTTTGTTGGGAGATGCAAGCCGTCGCACCCGCAAGTCAAGAACACGAGCAACGATATCTGCCAGTGTCTCGTCGCTGCTGGTGAGCTGTACAACAAGCGCCATTTCAACGAAATTCAGACGACTCTCCCCGGTTTGGTTTTCCAGTTCAAGCATGATTGCAAGTGTATGCCGTAGCGGGGAGAACACCGCAAAATCGAACCTCCGCTCCAATGCAGAAGGGATGTAATGCGCAGCCAGTGCTCGCAAAAAACACTCCTGCATCGCGGGCACAGTATCGGCACGAATCAGCCTCCAGCCGTTTGGCGCAATCATGTCGATAGGGCCAATTTCGCCTTGCAGGACATCAGAGGCAGGCGGCACTTCTGGATAAAGGAAGCCCAGCTTATTCAGCGCAGAGCGCCATTTACGTCCCACACTATAAGTGTCATCGTCGCCAAGTTCAACAATACCATGCTCGCCGAGCAAACGCCGGAAAGCGCGTTCTTGAGCTTCCCCCCTCAAACTGCCTTGCAATGGAGAAGTAGACAACGCCACCAAGCCATCACGCAACCGAAAGGGACTACGGACAGTGGTATTGCCTAAATGCCACGGCCTCATTCTGCTTTTTCTTTCAGTCGGGTAACCACCTCTATCCGAATCAATCGCTGCTCGATCTGGACAGCCTGCTGCAAGATTTCAATCGCAATTTCAGTCAACGATGAATTAATCGACTTCACCATTTCTCGCAAGTTCTGCATTAAAAGATTCGCAGCCTGACTGGATTTGACCATGTTCTCGCTATCGCCAGCACTTCGCATGCTCTATTCCTTTCAATACCCAACAAAAATATATTCTTGCACGTCGTTTTTGTTGTCCCCGACCCTGGTCCCTTGATTACCTATGGAGTACTTATAATCAACTGGCACGACTTCAACGTGACTCTTATGCTTCGCCATGATGGCAACCATTTCATCAAGTGTCGGCTGACTATTGGACGAATAGGACACTACAAGCACACTTTCACGGAAACGCTTAAACAGCATGTCGAAGGCTTCCGTCGCGCCTTTGCGTGAAGAAAACGGCGTCGGATATGACTTGAATTTCTTAGTTAGAGTGTGTTCTTGAATTTCCACACCTTGCCAGTCACGAGCCAAACCTTCAACAAAGTGATAGCGGCGTACATACTCGTTATCAGACAGAGGTGAGTAATAAGGAGGGTCGATATAGACCAAGCCTTGCTCGCGGTACTGTAAAGTCATTGCATCGCCGTTGCGTGCCTTATTTTGCTTACCATTGTTGAACACGGCAGCATTAACCGTATCGACAGCTTCAAGAAACTGAGCGTGAAAACTCATTAACAGATCTTTTCGGCCATCGTCATAACGATGACCAACATAGGTAAAAATACCACGAGGGCGTTTTTTGAGACACGCCCGAATCAATGCGGACATAGCAATTGCCCTTTTGTAGGGGTTCTTCACGGCTTTGATATTGGCTCGCACTATGTCGATCAAACGGTTATCGTCGTCACTGAAATATAGCCCCCGGAATTTGGTTTCAACAAAATGATCCATCGCATTTCTAGGCTCAAGCAACGCTAATGCCTCAGCCTGCGTCAAGGTGACTTCATTGTTCTCAATCATCGCCTTTGCAAACGTCGCTGACATGGCCATATAGTCATTGCTCACTACAGCCTTACCGTGAGACTTAAACATATAGCCAACCACGCCAGAACCCGAAAAAAGATCTAAGGCGGTGTCAAATTCAAATTGAGAGGCAACCGCCCAGATTTCACTTAGCAGCTTGTTTTTCGACCCCATGTAGCGGGTCGAAGGGTATTGCATGGCTTGCAGCGGCAGAGGCGCATGAATCAATCGCAGGTTAAAGCGCTGCTTGGGTTGAACATTAACAATTACATCCTCGCCAGTTCGGCCTTTTCCATTACATGAGATATATCTCTTTGTTTGCACCACTTCGACAGCAAACTTACGGTAATGCTCATGGACCAAAGGATGATTAGAGTTTGTCAAAACAACGTGACATCCGAGTTCATGCAGACGCTTTACCTCTCCAGCGAGCTCAACGTGATCTTCTTCGTAAAACTGCTCTTTGGTGTAACGCTTGAAGTCGGCATATTCAGAAACAGGCAGATAGGGCGGATCAAGAAAAATGAAGTCACCAGCTTGAGCGTTTTCCTTGAGAACCGTCTTGTAATCACCACAAATAATTGTAGCTCTACCGAGTAGCAAAGATGCAGCCTTTAGCGAATCCTCATCAATGATTTTGGGGTTTTTGTAGCGCCCAAAAGGCACATTGAATTGACCAGACTTATTAACCCTATAAAGACCATTAAAACACGTCTTGTTCAGAAAAATAGTTCGGGCAGCAGCTTCAATGTTTGACAGCTTTGTCCTATCTAATGATCGAACGGCATAAAACATTTCTTCGGTATTTTCATAGTTACGCAACTGAGCGATAACGCCATTTACATCTTCCGCTACAGTACGATACAAGTTAACAAGTTCTGGATTGCTATCCGCAATAATTCCATTTTCTGGACTCACCGCAAAAAACACCGCTCCGCCACCGAAAAAAGGCTCTATGTATCGGCCATACTTTTTTGGAATCTTGGGAAGAATTTCAGATAGCAATTGAGTTTTGCCACCAGCCCACTTCAACAATGGTCGATTGACTAGCCCAGAAATATCTAGAGATGTTGTAACTGAGCGCATGAAAGTTCCTACAATCAAATCCGATGAATGTTAGCACCACGCCAACCTCGAAACAACAGATGGTTAAAGTTTTACACGATCACAAAATCTCGGCTTGGATACAGGAAATACACCCAACTCCACATACACTTTATTTTGTAGAAATATTGTGCAATTTGACATTCTGCCACACGACCAGCAGGACATTCTTATAGCGCAGGCCTATTTCACCACTTTAAGGTGCGACTTTTTGGCAGGCAACGACTCTGGCGCTTCAATAGTTGATACAGCATCGCGATCTGTAGGCTCTGGCGCTTGACCATCGGTAACCTCAAAGAACATACCCTGGCCATTTTCACGGGCAAATACTCCACCGACACGATGGATAGGTACATAAATATGTTGCGCCACCCCGTTAAAGCGGGCAGAAAAAACGACCGCATCGTTATCAATATGCAAGTCTTTGACTGCGGTGTAGTTCACATTGAGGACAATTTCACCATTTTTGACATATGCCATAGGCACGCGCGTATGGGCATCCACTTTTACCAGCAAGTGCGGCGTCAGTCCGTTATCGATGCACCATTCATGGATGGCACGTATCAAGTAAGCA
>CAKZJM010000366.1 GCA_936943315.1 uncultured Methylophilus sp.
GCCATTAGTCGGCTAATACTGGACATGACAAGCGGCAATTCGCATGATAAGGCCATCTAAAAAGGGTTTTGATATGAAGCATTCAAATCAATACGGATTCAGTCTGATAGAAGTCATGATCGTGGTAGCGATCATGGGTATTCTCGCCAGTATTGCTATGCCAGCTTACCAGGATTACATCAAAAGCGGCAATGCGGCCGAAGCGCCTGCTAATCTCGCCAATTGCCGCGTTCAGGCCGAGCAGTTTTATCAGGATAACTTCACCTATCAAGGTTTTGCCTGTGTGCCGAGTGATTCCAGGAATTTCGACTATAGCGTCGCCAACGTGTCAGCCACCACGTATACCTTGACCGCCACGGGTAGATCCAGTCAGAACATGGGCAACTTCTCGTTTACCGTCAATCAGGATAACGTGAAGACCTCGACATACGATGGCACGGTTGGGGCCACTTGCTGGCTGACTTCATCTTCTGGCACCTGCTAACGATGCAGCAAAAAGGCTTTTCATTGATAGAGCTGGTCGTCACCATCGTGGTGTTAATGGCGGTGTCGACCATTGCTATCCCAGCGTTTCAGTCGTCAATTGGCAATGCCCAAATTCGCACAGTGTCTGAATCCATCCGCGATGGCTTGCAATTAGCCAGGGCTGAGGCGATTAAGCGCAATGCCAGGGTCAAGTTCACCTTGCAATCCACCAGTGCCTGGCAAATCGGTTGTGTGACACCCACTGCCAGCTGCCCGGCCGCGATCAGCCAAAAAAGTGCCAGTGAAGGGTCTTCCGGCAATATCAATGTGACTGCCGATAACTACACAGCGGTATTTAGTGGCTTTGGCACAAGAGACCCGGCTTCACCCGTCGGGCTGACATCAGTGAATATCACTAATACACAAGTGAGCAGTAGCGATTTGAAGGCACTGCGCGTCACACTGGCCGCAGGTGGAAATGTGAAAGTATGTGATCCGACAGTAGCGATTTCCGGGGACCCTAGGGCATGTTAGATCTTTCAAGACAAAAAAGTGGGTTGGATATGCATGCACAACGAGGTTCTGTGCTGATTGAAGCCATGGTGGCATTAGTGATTTTCAGCATGGGTGTGTTGGCGCTGGTGGGATTGCAAAGTGCCATGATCAAGAACAGCAGCGATAACCGCTATCGTGCAGAGGCGCAATTAATTGCACAAACCCATATTGCTAACATGATGGCATATGGGGCGAATGCGGCGAATTATATTACCCAAGTTGATAAGGATAAAATTAAAACCCAGCTGCCTAATGGCACATTGGCTTTTTCTGCGTTGACAAACAGCATGGTCACCGTGACCGTTGGCTGGCAAGTGCCTGGCGGAAACAGGCACCAAGTCAATGCATCCAGTTATTTGTTTGATGTGATGCCATGATGCGCAGCTCAGAAAGCATGATTACCTTTCAACCCAAACGCAAATTCCAATTGGGCATGAGCCTGGTTGAATTAATGGTTGGCCTCGTCATTGGTCTGGTTGCCACGTTGGCAATCAGCAATTTGTTCAGTGGCTTTGAGGCACGTAAACGAGTGATTGCTAGCGGCGCCGATGCGCAATCCAATGGGGTGCTCGCTATGTATTATGTGCAACGTGACGCGCAAAATGCGGGCTATGGTTTGCCTTTGTATAACAGTAGCGATCCCTCTCCCTTGCTGTGTCCGATTGATACCTCAATTAATCAGGCTGGCGTAGTCATCAACCTCTCACCAGTCGTCATTGTCGATGGCGGTGCAGGGAGTGATACGGTGCGAATCCGCTACGGCAATCCTGCCAGTGGAGGGGCATCTGTCCGCGCGACAGGAATAATGACAACACCCTCGTTGGATGGGAGGTTGATAGGCTGTCAGGAGAATGATGTGGTGTTATTTCACCAAACACCAGCCAATCCAAATTGCAGCCTTGCGCGGTTGCAAAAATTAAATCTGGACAGAACCATCAATACCCTTTCTGAATTGAATACAACACCAACGGCCAATCCAGTCACCAATTTGAATGGTGCCGACTGGGTGCGTTTTTCGTGCCTGGGTGACTGGAATCAATATGAATACCGCGTGAATGCCGCCTTTGAGCTCACCAGAACTGGCGGAGTATCGTCGGCCATGCCCTTTCCCAACAGTGCGGCAGTGCCTGTCACCAGTGATATCGTGGCATTGCAGGCTCAATACGGGGTGACAAATACAGTAGATCCTACCTCAACTTCAACCACTGCAGCCAGCTACTTAAACCAGATTGATCAGTGGGTAAATGCGACAGGAAATTTTGGTCCGGCAATAACGTTGTTTGATCGCAATCGAATCCGGGCGATACGCATCGCGGTTATTGCCAGGGATGGCAACTTGCAAAAAACAGATGTCAGTCAGGCATGTAATGGGACCGCAGTTGGTCTCAGCAAAGTGTGCATATGGCAAGCCGATGCAACTCCGGCCAATGTTGATTTAAGCAATGTGCCTAACTGGCAACGTTACCGCTATCGCACCTTTGAAGCCACTATTCCGCTCAGAAATGTCATTTGGAACCGTGATGCCTTATA
>CAKZJM010000367.1 GCA_936943315.1 uncultured Methylophilus sp.
CACGCTCAAAGCTCACATCAAAATGGCCGAAACGCGCGCGGCCTTGTGCATCTGGCCCAAAATCGAGCACGCCACTGGCCACCACATCGGCACCGTGCTCATTGAGCTTGCCATAAGCCACCACATTCACAGGCTCGACAGGCGCATCACCGCCACCAAAACACCAGCGCAAGGCGTGAATCGCATACGGCCCGATATCCCACATGGCACCGCCACCATGCGCCATATCACGGTTAATACGGTACATACGTGCAGGCGCCATCAGGAACGAAAAACTGGCGCGGCAAGACAGTACATCACCGATCAGGCCACTATCAACGAGCGCCTTGACTTTGGCATGTTGCGGATGGAAGCGGTACATAAAGCCTTCCATCACCGTGACGCCTTTGGTTTTGGCGGCTGATTCAATCGTATCGATATCAGCCAGACGAGTGGTCATGGGCTTTTCGATCAGCACATGCTTGCCCGCCGCAATCGCCTTAAGCGCCCATTCGGCATGTTCCTCATTCGCCATTGGGCAATACACCGCTTCAACATTGCTATCAGTGAGCAAGCTGTCCATATCGTCATAACAATTGACACCACCCGTGTTGGGCGCATATTTTTCTAGCGTGGCTTGGGCCGCGCCCGGGCGGCGGCTGGCGATGGCAACCAGTTGTGAATTGCTAGCCTCTACAATGGCAGGCAGCAAGCGCTCATTGACGCGCGCAGCACCGAGAATGCCCCATTTTAGTTTTGTAGTCATGATGCTCTTCCCATGTTTGAATTTGGCTGATTATACCTTGCTGAAAATGCCGGGATCATGCGCATTTGCATTCAGGAAGACAAAACAAACGCCTGGTAAGTGCCCCAAAAGATTAAATGAGCCCCATCCGCTGCGCCGTGATGGCGGCCTCAGCACGTGAAGAAACGTTTAATTTCCGGTAGATTTCCTTGACGTATCCAGCCACCGTATTGCGCTTAAGCCCAAGCAGATTGGCCGTTTCTGCCATGGTCATGCCTTTGGCAATAATCGACAACACCTCTTTTTCACGCTCGGTGAGGACGCCTTGCGCGGTCGCCTCGATGTAGGGCTCGTGAAAATGGCGCAATAACTTGCGCGCAATTGCGGGGGAGAGTGGTGGCTGCCCCGTCACAATGCCATTAAGCGCCTGCACGATGGCGCTTTGCGGCTGGTCTTTGAGCAAATAACCATGTGCCCCGGCGCGCAAAGCCGGGAAAATGTGGCTATCATCATCAAAAATGCTGGCAACCACGCAGATTGTTTGCGGCGAGTGACGATTTAGCCATTCAATCACCGCAACACCGCTACCATCTGGTAGACTCAAATCAATCAGGGCGATATCGACTGCCGTCAGATGACTCAAAGCGGTGAGCGCCTCTGCGATGTGATTAGCCGTGTGTATCTGGATCTCAGGAAAACTCTGTTGCAGGACCTCAGACAGCCACACTTGTGACTCCGGGGTATCCTCAAGAATAAAAGCAGTTTTCATCATGGGGCAGCGGCTAGGACAGCAATGGCGTTGAGATAAAAACTATATACCAAATTCAAGGTATAACACCCCCGCAAACAGGGGGCTCCAATCAAAAAATAATTCGAATACACTCATGACCAAGACTCTTTTGCGTTTACCTGTTTTGTTGCCGAATCGATTGATACCGCTTTTAAGCCTTGGCAACATGCTCGTGCTCAGCTTGTGCTTAAGTTTCACCCAACCGGCGCAGGCCATGGATGAATTACCGACACCCACCGCCTTTGGCCTCAACACCATGGCGCCCGAGAGTAGTTGGGGCGTCCGTTTTGAGCAGCGCACCAACGAATACAACCAGCGTTATGATCAACATGGCAACTTGCAGCCACTGGGCGCCAGCTTTGACAACATACCGTTGAATAGCAGTATTTTCGCAGCCCTCGCACCGTTGGGTGCAGGCGCCTCTCTGGGCAACACGCGCTTCAAGAGTGACGTCCGCAACGAGATCAGCACCCTGACCATAGGCTATGGCCTGACCCCAGATCTCACCCTAGGCGCGATTATTCCTTATGTGAAATCGCACACGCGCGTCAGTTTTGATGTCACCGGCGCAACCGTTGGTGCCAATCCGGGATTTGATGCGAGCCAGCCGATCAGTGCGGGCAACTTTCCGTTTGCGCCCGCAGGCGGCGGAGTGGCGCCTTTGGATACCACCGGCGTGCAAAACGTGTTGACCAACCCGGCTTACGGCTACCAATACAAACGTATCCAGCCTCAACAATCAGAAGGGTTTAGCGACCCGACCATAGGCGTGCTTTGGCGGGCCTACAAAGCGGCAGATCAAAGCCTGATTTTAGGGATAGGCTGGCGCGTCGGCCTGGCCAGAAAAGACGACCCGGATAACTTGCTGGACACGCCGCCCGGCGATGGCAGCGATGACCTGCGCACACGCATAGAGTATTTCAAGAATATAGGCAGTCACCTAGACTTGCGGTTACTGGCCGATTACAACTGGCAAACCCGCGACAGGGCCAGCATGCGTATCCCCTCTTCAGGCCAGTTGCTGGCGCTTGCCAGTAGCAAACAAAGATTACAGCGTGACCTGGGCGATTTTTATGAAACCGACATTGAGGTCGGCTACCGCTGGTCAAACTGGCGTTGTGCAGCCACTTGGCACCGTTATGAAAAGCAGTCTGACACTTACCGATCTGATATCGGTACCGACACCAGCGGCTTGGAAGCCAACACCTACACGCGCGCCGACCAGTACCGGCTGAGTGCGACCTGGAGTGGCATTCAGGCCTGGCAACAAGGCAAGTTGCCACTACCGCTCATCGTCAGACTCGAAATGCAAGATACGTTTTCCGGGCGCAATTTTGTCGATGTGCGCGACATTTACCTGCAAGTGACGGCCTTGTTTAGATGAGCTTTTCCGTGCATCTTGCGTTAAATAGATGGCGCGATCGCTGCATTGTTTTGTGGCTGATGCTGGCTTCCCTGAGCGCTTTTGCCAGCCCCGCGGCGACCAGTCACTCACTAGTCACCATGGCTCAAGGCGAGTTTGTCCAGAGTGCAGCTCAGCAGCC
>CAKZJM010000368.1 GCA_936943315.1 uncultured Methylophilus sp.
ATACGCTGTTTCTGCTCAGTGAGCCGCGGCCAGAAGCGTTGCTGCTATCGTTGGCAGCGCATTGGCTGGGGGGTGTCTCTGCACCGCTAGATCCTTCTTTTGCACAACCGCAATTACTGGATGTGCTGCATACGCTGCGTCCAAAATTTGTGTTTGCCGAAGGCCAGGCGCAAGTCGATCAGGTATTCACCGCCAAGCCGGATGTGCAGGTGGTGATTTATGCCGATGCCCGGGGCTTGGCAGAATACCGCCATCCGGCCATGCATGCTTATCGCCAAGTCACGACCCTCGCTGCCGACGAAACATTGCCAGATCTGGCCAGCATTGCCGAGGCCCACGAGATCGCCTTCCGTTTTTACCGCTTAAATGCGCAATACCAGTTGGAGTACCGTGAGTTAACCCATGGCGAGTTGTTAAACAACGGACGGCAACTGGTGGCGCAAGAGTCCTTGACTGACCACGAGCAAGCGCTGGCAGCGCGTGCCTTTGCTGCCAGCGGCCATGCCAGGTATTTGTTGTCGCCGTGGTTGCTGGCAGGCTTTACGCTTAACTTCCCAGAAAACCTGGCCACGCGGGATACTGACCGGCGTGAACTGGGGCCTACGTTGGTGGCGGGTACCGCGGCCACCTATCAACGCTTGTATGCCTTGACGCAGTCACGTTGGCCCTTGCCAAACAGCTGGCATTTTGCGCTGGTGGCTTGGGCTGTGCGCGTTTACCAGCAGCGGTTGCCGCTATTGTCTAGCCTGGCTAAATGGCTGGTCATTTTGCCCTTGCAGGACGTGCTGGGTCTGCGTCGCACGCGCGTGCCTTTGTTGGTAGGTGAGCCTTTGTCCGCCGAGGCTGAGCAGTTCTTTCTTTCCATCGGCATCCCCGTACGCGCCTGGCCGGAAGAGGGCGCCTGGCAGAGGAGTCCATTGCAGGTGATTTCACACCAGCCAGAGGATGAGGGTTATATAAGCCTGAAAGCCCTGAGATTTGAAAAAATGAGGGTTGCAGCCGTATGATCTCCGCCACTCCTTTATTAACCCTGGACCATATTTCACTGTCATTCAAAGGGGTGAAAGCCATCACCGACATCAGTTTTTCGGTCAGCAAAGGTGAAATCTGCGCCCTGATTGGCCCTAACGGGGCGGGTAAAAGCTCCTTGTTAAATGTGATTAATGGCGTCTATCAAGCCGACGAAGGCCGTATTAGTTACCGGGGTGAATCACGGCGTACGTTGCGCCCGCAATGGGCGGCCAAACGCGGTGTAGCGCGGACCTTTCAGAATATTGCCTTGTTCAAGGGCATGTCTGTGCTGGATAACGTGCTCACGGGCACCAACCTCAGCAGCAAAAGCAGCTGGCTGGAGCAGGTATTTAATATTGGCCGCGCCCCGGCCGATAGTCACCGCCAGCGCCAGAAAGCCGAACGTGTGATCGCTTTCCTGCAATTGCAGTCCTGGCGTCACAGCATTGTCGGCAGCCTGCCTTACGGTTTGCAAAAACGGGTCGAGCTGGCGCGCGCCCTAGCTGCCGAGCCGGAGTTATTGCTGCTTGATGAACCGATGGCCGGGATGAACGCCGATGAAAAGGCGGAGATGAGCCGCTTTATCGTCGAGACACGCCGCGAGTTTGGCACCACTATCGTCCTGATCGAGCATGACATTGGGGTGGTGATGTCGTTATCTGACCACGTTGTGGTGCTGGATTACGGTAAAAAAATTGGTGATGGCACGCCAGACGAAGTGCGCACCAACCCGGAAGTGATTGCCGCATACCTGGGTACTAAACATTAAAGCAAGATCAGGCATTCATAGAGGGATCACGTGACATGAATTTTTTTCTGGAAGTATTGAGCGGCGGGTTGCTGGCGGGTGTGATGTATTCGCTGGTGGCGATTGGTTTTGTGCTGATTTACAAAGCCTCAGGGGTGTTTAACTTTGCCCAGGGCTCCATGGTGCTGTTTGCCGCCTTGACCTTTGTCAGTCTGCTCGAGCGTGGCGTGCCTTTCTGGGGCGCATTTGTGGTCACGCTGTTGACCATGGCGGTGCTGGCCTGGCTGATTGAGTTGCTGGTGTTGCGGCCATTGGTTAACCGCTCACCGATCACGCTGTTTATGGCCACACTAGGCCTGAGCTATATCGTTGAAGGGCTGGCGCAAGCCGTCTGGGGCGCGCAGGTGCATGCCTTGGAAATCGGCATCAACGATGAGCCTTACGAGGTGTTTGGCATATTGCTTTCACAGTTCGATTTGTTCGCTGCCGCCATCGCCGGAGGCCTGGTGATATTGCTGGGCTTTTTATTCAATAAAACCCGCATCGGCATTGCCCTGCGGGCGGTGGCAGATGACCAGTTAGCCGCGCTGGCGGTGGGCATACATTTGCAACGCTTGTGGCTGATTGTGTGGGCGGTGGCCGGATTTGTTGGCCTGGTGGCTGGCATGTTGTGGGGCGCCCGTGTCGGTGTGCAGTTTTCACTGTCGCTGATTGTGCTTAAGGCCTTGCCAGTGCTGATTATTGGCGGCTTCACCTCCATAGAAGGGGCCATTGTCGGCGGCCTGATTGTCGGCGCCAGCGAAAAACTGGCAGAAGTGTTTATTGGCCCGCTGATTGGTGGCGGGATCGAAAACTGGTTTCCTTATGTGCTGGCCA
>CAKZJM010000369.1 GCA_936943315.1 uncultured Methylophilus sp.
CAAATATGGATTGCCAGTTGAGTTGCTGATTGGCTTGCCGGATAACACTGGTTTTGAGTCCGTTTAACTGTACGCCCGCAATCTCGATTTTTTGCCGGTCTAGTGCAAATTGCGCATTGCTCACAGCCAGGCTCGCCAACTGAGCGACAGGTTTTTTGTCCGCTTGCATATTCAACTGCTTAGCCTCTAGCTGCATATTCTTGAGTGCCAGCCCCGCCTGATTGTCGACTGCAAGTTTAAGATTCAGGTCGCCCACGCTGGCCTGCACCGGTTTGGCAAACTGCTGGTCAGTGTAAGCGAGCTGCCAGTGCGCCAGGTTGATCTCGCCAATCGAAAAGTGAAAAGCGGGGCTGGCGGCTTCATGGGCGTTTTTAGCCACCGGGCCTTCGCCACTGGTCGGCGTGTTTGTCTGCGGTTCAGCAAACACCTGCTGCCAATCAAGCGTGCCTGCCGCGGTTTTTGTGGCAGCGAGTTGCGCATTCGTCAGCAAGATGCCCGCGATACTGGCATGAAGGTCGGCCAGATTGAAGCTGGCATGGTTGATGGCCAACGCAGGCAACTGAAGTAAGGTGTGTTGTGCGTGTTGTATCTGTAGCTGTTGAACGTCCACATTCAAGTTGTCGAAGTTCAGGTGTGCGGTCTTGTCATGATTAAACGCGAGTTTAGGCAAAGCAAGCTTGCTGGTGGCAATTGAAAGCTCGCCTTGCGGCTTTTGCAGCTTGAAATCATCCAGCTGAATGCCGATGTTTTCAGTATTGATCGTCAGCAGACTTTGCTGGTCCAGGGCCAGATGCTTGGCTTTGACTTCCAGCTGTTTCAGGGCCAGTTTGTCGCCAGGCTTGAGCAGTCCAGCCAACGCTTTTACATGCAGACGAATATCATCCAATACCAGTTTGGGATGCTGGTTGGGCATGGAGAAGTCATAACTGAATTCACTGGAAAAAGTGCCCGCCTGTGCCTCGAAGGGCAAAGTATTGGGGTTCAGCCATTGCATGATTTTGGCAATTTGCAATGCTTCAATCGCCAAAGTGCCTTGCGAAGCGAGCGGGTTCACGCCAAAGTTACCCTTCCACTTCAAAGTGCCGCCTTGGTAAGGCAGTTTGGCTGCAATCAGGTAGTCGCCGCGGTCTTCGGGCAGGGTTGAAAAGCCTTCCAGTGTGAAGTCCAGCGGTTTGAGCGAAGCTTGCAACGGTTCGCTATTTTGCGCGTCCAGGTATTCGATATTACCCTGGCTGATGGTGATATTTTCAATGATGACGCGCGGCAGCGTCTGGTCTGGGGGCGAAGGGTCTTCATTAAGCTTGGCGATCAGGTCGGCCCAGTTGAGTTTCCCTTGTTTGGATATCTGTACGTGAACGCGGGGTGCGGTGACCGTGATGTGCTTGAGTTTCCATGCCCAGCTCAACAGACCGCTGGCTTCCAGGTCAACCACCAGTGTGTCAAACGCTGCCAATGGCGCACCGTTTGGCTGAGTTAAAGACAGTTTGGCTATGGTGGCTGTCAGGTTAAAAGGGTCGAACGTGACTTTTTCTACGCTGGCACGGCTCGCCAACTGG
>CAKZJM010000370.1 GCA_936943315.1 uncultured Methylophilus sp.
GCCGCTTTAAAGAGGACATGGCAGACGCCAAAAAAATTGAACTGGAAGAATGGAAGAAGCGCGGCCTTTTGGACAGAATCAAGCAGCAATCGGCCAGGATATTTGAAGGCTTTTTATAGCTATAGGATGGCTGAAAATCGCTATGGTCTCCGTTTCTTCCAGCCGTAAGGCTCACCTGTAGGCAACTTGCCATTTTCTACCCCCTCAACGCCCAGCCCACCGACAATACTCTCTTCACTGATGGCCGTAGCAATCAGGCTGACTGCTGGATGTTTGCGCAAGGCTTGCGTGAATTTAAGCGAGGCTACAACGTCATCAAAATCCTGATGTTTGACCTGACCCGCTTCGGTCCAATACACGCGATTAATCATCTTGTAGGCCGCTTATATAAAAATTGATGGGGTTTGACAAATCGCTCACACACCTGCCCAGGTTATTTAAACAAGCTTTTCAGCGTGTTTTTTATAAACTGATTTTTATAGTGCCGGTCGCGCCTGCTCCTTTTTTCATGGCTGCGTTTTGCATTGCGTTTATCAAACACCATCTCGTCAATGTTGGTCAGGTCATCGAGTGATTGTATCTCTTGCGGTGAGTTTCTTTTGGGCATGGCAATAAAAATAAGCGTTAGTCACTAGCCCAGACCATATTGGGTGAATTTTAGTTTTATCAGCTGGATAGATAGCGCGTTATAAATATCCTTTGTCTTTGCTGCGCTTGATGGATGCACGAATATGATTGGGTTTATCGCGAACCCAGGCAATAAATCTGGCGAGTTCCGGGTGAGCCTTCAAAGCCTCAATGGTTGAATAGTGACGTGCCAGTTGGGTTTCGGTCAGCAAGGCATGAATTTGTCGATGGCAGAGCCTGTGCAAAATCACAGTGTCTACACCACCGCGGGATTTAGGAATCAGGTGATGGGCATCGCGCTGCGATTTTGGAATCTGCCGCATGCATAGCGGACAAATGATTTCTTCTGCAACTAAACTGCCCTGGTATGACTCATTAAATGCGGCGATTTGCTTCTTTTTGATGCGTCCACTCATGATGAAATGATGTCACTGTTTATCACATGGTGAGAGACATCCGCTGATTGAAAAATGTTGCGCGACTGACTCACCAATCTGGGTCGATCAGAGACTTGAATAGAAACCACAAGCGATGAAAACCAAAACCTGTCATACCTGCAGCAAGGAATTTAGGGTCATGTATCGTGTACAACTCACCAAGGGAAAAGTGTGGGTGTTTGTCTGCCAACGCTGCTGCCTACTGGCACAAACACTGGCTGAATACCGCTATGGCGGAACGTGGAAAGGATGACTAAAGCCTGGAAGTGATCCGCCTGTTTAAGAATAGATGCCACGCAAAGCCAATAAAAAAACCGCCTCAGAGGAGGCGGTTTTTTATGCAGCTTATCTGTCTTGAATTACAGAACAGATTTCACTGTGTTCACTACGTTCTCCACTGTGAAGCCGAAGTGTTTGAACAGTGCGCCGCCAGGTGCGGATTCGCCGAAGGTATCGATACCAACAACGGCACCTTCAATACCTACATACTTACGCCAGAAGTCTGGGTGAGCAGCTTCAACAGCCACGCGTTTAACGCCTGGAGTCAATACGCTGTCTTTGTAAGCTTGGTCTTGACGGTCGAATACGTTAGTGGATGGCATGGAAACCACACGCACTTTAGTACCGGCAGCGTTCAATTCAGCAGCTGCTTGAATCGCCAAATCTAACTCGGAACCGTTAGCAATGATGATCACATCCGCTTTACCAGCAGCGTCTGAGAATACATAACCGCCCTTGCGGATCAGTTCGAAGTCTTTAGCATCGTGTTTGATGCCTGGAACTGCTTGACGGCTCAATACCAAGCTGGTTGGGCCTTCAGTGCGCTCTACAGCAGCAACCCAAGCAACGGTTGTTTCTGTAGAGTCAGCTGGGCGCCATACATCCATACGAGGAATCATACGCAGACCAGAAGTGTTTTCAACTGGTTGGTGTGTAGGACCGTCTTCACCTTGACCGATAGAGTCATGGGTCAGCACGTAAATCACACGTTGATGCATCAACGCAGACATACGCATGCCGTTTTTCATGTAGTCAGAGAACATGTGGAAAGTACCGCCGTATGGCAACAAGCCACCGTGCAATGCCATACCGTTCATGATCGCAGCCATACCGAACTCACGTACACCGTAAGAGATGTAGTTGCCTGGCTCTTTACCGCTCACATGTTTGAACTCTTTCGCTGCTGTCAGGTTAGAACCTGTCAAGTCAGCTGAACCGCCCAGGAATTCTGGCAAGATTGGCGCCAAAGCAGTAATCGCTTTTTGTGAAGCTTGACGAGTGGCCAATTTCTCAGCTTTTTCGTTAGTTTCAGCGATGATTGCGTCGGTCAGTGCTTTCCAGTTAGCTGGCAATTCACCGGCCATACGGCGTTTGAATTCAGCAGCTTCTGCTGGGTAGGCTTTAGCGTAAGCGTCAAACTTGGCATTCCAGTCAGCTTCGCGTTTTGCGCCTTTGTCTTTCTGGTTCCAGCCTTCGTATACGTCAGCAGGAATTTCGAATGGAGCGTGTGGCCAGCCGATGGCTTCACGAGTTGCGGCAACTTCAGCTTCGCCCAATGCAGAACCGTGGCAGTCGTGTGAACCGCACTTGTTTGGTGAACCTTTACCAATGATGGTTTTGCAGCAGATCAGTGATGGTTTGTCAGTCACTGATTTAGCTTCGTCGATGGCTTTTTGAATCGCAGCCTGGTCGTGACCATCTACTGAAACAACGTGCCAGCCGTAAGCCTTGAAGCGGCCTGCGGTGTCGTCTGTGTACCAGCCTTCGATGTGGCCGTCGATAGAAATACCGTTGTCATCCCAGAAAGCAACCAGTTTGCCCAGGCCCCATGTACCAGCCAGAGCACAAGCTTCGTGAGAAACGCCTTCCATCATACAGCCGTCGCCCAGGAACACGTATGTGTAGTGGTCAACGATGTCGTGGCCTGGCTTGTTGAACTGGCTAGCCAGCAATTTTTCAGCCATGGCAAAACCAACGCCGTTAGCGATACCTTGGCCCAATGGACCTGTAGTGGTTTCAACGCCTGGTGCGTAACCGTATTCTGGGTGACCAGCGCAGCGGGAGTGCAATTGACGGAAAGACTTGATGTCGTCCATGGTCACATCGTAACCAGTCAGGTGCAACAAAGAGTAGATCAACATAGAGCCATGGCCGTTAGACAATACGAAACGGTCACGGTTAGCCCATTGTGGGTTAGTTGGGTTGTGGCTCAGATTGTGGTTCCACAATACTTCAGCAATTTCAGCCATGCCCATAGGTGCGCCTGGGTGACCGGAGTTTGCTTTTTGTACAGCGTCCATGCTCAGAGCACGGATGGCGTTGCACAAGTCGACACGAGTTGCCATTGTTTTCTCCCTAGAGTGAAAGTGAGCGGTCTTACACAAAATGCTGCAAAACCTTGATTGAATTCTTTAAAAAGGCCCAGAAACCTGCCTTTTACGGAAAGGCTAGATTATTCACCAGAACCCGTTTTTCTTCAAGCGTTAATCGCCTTTTTATGAGGATGGTTTTGCCGGGGCTGACCAATCAAAACCTTGTTTTGCTGCCAGCAAAGGTGGCGTTGAACAGCAGTTTCCCCTACCATGTGAAGACATTGATAGCAAAGGATTAAAGATGTCTGACGATAGAATCATTATGCGTGTAGGTGAAGCGTTGGTCGCTGGCGGGCCTCCTGGCACGGCCGCAGAGCCTGAAGTTGCCATTGGCGAAATGAACGGCCCCATGGGCACGGCGTTTGCCAACCTGCTGGGCGACCAGGTAAAAGGGCATACCCGCGTGCTGGCAATCATGAACACTGACATCATGGTGCGCCCGGCGACCTTGATGGTGAGCAAGGTGACGGTGAAAGACCCGCGTTATACCAATATTCTAATGGGCACGGTGCAAGGGGCGATTGCAAACGGCGTACTAGATGCGGTGCGTAGTGGCGACATCCCGAAAGAAAAAGCCAATGATTTGGGGATTATTGTTTCGGTCTGGCTGAGCCCGGCGATTCTGGAACAGGAAAAAATCGACCATAAAGCACTGTTTGATATTCACCGCGAAGCCACTTTCAAGGCGATTCAGAAAGCCTTGCGCAACGAACCGAGCATCGACTGGCTGTTAGAAAACCAAGAGAAGATTGTGCATAAATATTACCAGATGGGCCTGGATAACAAAATTTAGACCATAATAAGATTTAGAGAATGACAAGCTCTACACAACAAAAAAGGATGCTCAAAGCATCCTTTTTTATTACGCCAACCCTGTTACCGCTTTAAGGCCGCAATCACGGCTTCAATGGCCTTGCAGTTACCGCGCGCATCGTCAAAAGTCAGCAAGGGTGTTTTGCCATAGCGGACACAGTCACCAAAGTGCTCAATCTCTAAATTGAAGTGGTTGGCTTTGGGTAACACGATGGTTTCCGACTTGCCACCCGCCTCCCAGCTAATCACCGGGTCATCGCCAGGGTAGGCCCACATATTGTGGCATTTGATCCAGC